>JBQMQB010000094.1:0-8180 GCA_052172715.1 Giesbergeria sp.
GCCGAAGCCGAAAACGCCCGCCGCCGCGCCGAAGAGGAAGTCTCCAAGGCACGTAAGTTCGGCATCGAGAACTTTGCCGAAGGCTTGCTTCCCGTCTGCGACAGCCTGGATGCCGCCCTTGCCATTCAAAATGCCACCGCTTCCCAGCTGCGCGAAGGCTCCGAGGCCACGCTGCGCCAGTTGCTGTCCGCACTGGAGCGCAACCGTGTGTTGGCGATCAACCCACCTGCGGGAGAAAAATTCGACCCGCATCGCCACCAGGCCATCAGCATGGTACCGGCCGCCCAAGAGGCCAATACCATCGTCTCGGTGCTGCAAAAAGGCTACCTGATCGCCGACCGTGTGCTGCGCCCAGCCCTGGTCACTGTGGCTGCGCCCAAATAAAAAAGCCCACGCCCCTGCTTGAAGCGGGGCGGGCAACCCTTACGTTACTGCTATTCAAATCAACTGCCTCGCGGAGAAAAATCATGGGAAAAATCATCGGTATCGACCTCGGCACCACGAACAGCTGCGTTTCCATCATGGAAGGGAACACCACGCGCGTGATTGAGAACAGCGAAGGCGCGCGCACCACGCCGTCCATCGTGGCCTACCAGGAAGACGGTGAAGTGCTGGTCGGCGCCTCGGCCAAGCGCCAGGCGGTCACCAACCCCAAGAACACCGTTTACGCGGTCAAACGCCTGATTGGCCGAAAGTTCACTGAAAAGGAAGTGCAGAAGGACATCGATCTGATGCCCTTCTCCATCGTGGCGGCCGACAATGGCGATGCCTGGGTGGAAGTGCACGGTAAAAAACTGTCTGCCCAGCAGGTCAGCGCCGACATCCTTCGCAAAATGAAGAAGACCGCCGAAGACTACCTTGGCGAGCCTGTTACTGAAGCCGTCATCACCGTGCCGGCCTACTTCAACGATGCACAGCGCCAAGCCACCAAGGACGCCGGTCGCATTGCCGGTCTGGACGTCAAGCGCATCATCAACGAGCCCACGGCAGCGGCTCTGGCCTTCGGCCTGGACAAACAAGACAAGCGCGACCGCAAAATTGCGGTGTACGACCTGGGCGGCGGCACGTTCGACGTGTCCATCATTGAAATTGCCGACGTCGATGGCGAAAAGCAGTTTGAGGTGCTCTCGACCAACGGCGACACCTTTCTGGGCGGCGAAGATTTTGACCAGCGCATCATCGATTTCATCATCACCGAATTCAAAAAGGACCAAGGCGTCGATCTGTCAAAAGACGTGCTGGCCCTGCAGCGCCTGAAGGAAGCGGCCGAGAAGGCCAAGATTGAGCTGTCGAACTCGGCAGCAACCGACATCAACCTGCCCTACGTCACGGCCGATGCCTCGGGCCCAAAACACCTGAACATCAAGCTCACCCGCGCCAAGCTGGAGAGCTTGGTGGACGAGTTGATCGAGCGCACCATTGCCCCCTGCCGCACGGCCATCAAGGACGCTGGGATCAGCGTGTCTGACATCAACGACGTGATTCTGGTCGGCGGCATGAGCCGTATGCCCAAGGTGCAGGAGAAGGTGAAGGAATTCTTCGGCAAGGAGCCACGCAAGGACGTGAACCCTGACGAAGCTGTGGCCGTGGGCGCTGCCATTCAAGGCCAGGTGCTGTCGGGCGACCGCAAGGACGTGCTGCTGCTGGACGTGACGCCGCTCTCCCTGGGCATTGAAACCCTGGGCGGCGTGATGACGAAGATGATTACCAAGAACACGACGATCCCGACGAAGTTCGCACAGACCTTCTCGACCGCCGACGACAACCAGCCTGCCGTGACCATCAAGGTGTTTCAGGGTGAGCGCGAAATCGCCTCAGGCAACAAGCTGCTGGGTGAATTTAACCTCGAAGGCATTCCACCCGCATCGCGTGGCACGCCGCAAATTGAGGTGAGCTTCGACATCGACGCCAACGGTATCCTGCACGTGGGCGCCAAGGACAAGGGCACCGGCAAAGAAAACAAGATCACCATCAAGGCCAATTCTGGTCTTTCAGAAGCTGAAATTCAGCAGATGGTGAAAGACGCCGAAATGCATTCAGCCGACGACAAGAAAAAACTGGAAATTGTGCAGGCGCGCAACCAGGGCGAAGCTGCGGTTCACACTGTGAACAAGAGCTTGGCCGAGCACGGCGACAAGCTCGACGCAGCCGAAAAGGACACCATTACCGCAGCCGTCAAGGATCTGGAAGAAGCCTTGAAGGGCGAAGACAAGAGCGCCATCGAGGAGAAGACGACGGCGCTGATGTCGGCCAGCCAGAAGCTTGGGGAGAAAATGTACGCCAACGAGCAAGCCGCACAGGCTGCTCAAGGCGCTGCAGGCCCCGAGGCTGGACAGCAAAGCGCCAGCTCAGCAGCCGCTGACGACGACAACGTCGTCGACGCGGAAGTGAAAGAAGTGAAGAAGGGCTAAGCCCGTCAAGCGCTGCGCACCGGGCGCAGCCAGACCGACCGAGCCGCCGTGCAGGGAGCCCAAGAGGTTTCCGCGCGGCGTTCCTGTTCCAACCGGGCTGACCATTGCATGTCAAAACGAGATTACTACGAAGTTCTTGGCGTTCCGAAAAACGCGTCTGAAGAAGAGATCAAGAAGGCCTATCGCAAGCTGGCGATGAAGCACCACCCTGACCGCAATCAGGGGGATACGGGCAAGGCAGCGGAAGAGCGTTTCAAAGAGGCCAAGGAAGCCTACGAAATGCTGTCGGATGCGCAAAAACGCACCGCTTACGACCAGTTTGGCCATGCCGGCGTAGACCCGAACATGCGCGGCCCAGGCGGGCCAGGCACAGAGGGTTTTGGCGGTTTTGCCGAGGCCTTTGGCGACATTTTTGGCGACATGTTTGGCCAACAAGGCGGGCGCGGGCGCGCAGGTGGACGTCAGGTCTACCGCGGCAGCGATCTGAGCTACGCCATGGAAGTCACGCTCGAAGAGGCCGCACGCGGCAAGGACGCGCAGATCCGCATTCCTTCCTGGGACGCCTGCGAAACCTGCCACGGCAGCGGCGCCAAACCCGGCACCAGCGCCAAAACCTGCGGCACTTGCAGCGGCTCCGGCACGGTGCAGATGCGCCAGGGCTTTTTCAGCGTGCAACAAACCTGCCCGCACTGCCGCGGTACGGGCAAGATCATTCCCGAACCCTGCACCGCCTGCCAAGGCCAAGGCCGGGTCAAGAAGCAAAAGACGCTGGAAGTAAAAATTCCGGCCGGCATTGACGACGGCATGCGCATTCGCAGCACCGGAAACGGTGAGCCAGGCACCAACGGCGGTCCGCCGGGTGACCTGTACATCGAAATCCGCATGAAGAAGCACGACATCTTCGAGCGCGACGGCGACGACCTGCACTGCCAGGTGCCTGTGAGCTTCATCACGGCGGCGCTGGGCGGGGAAATCGACGTGCCCACCCTGGACGGCAAAGCCGCCATCGATATCCCTGAGGGCACGCAAGCGGGCAAACAGTTTCGCCTGCGTGGCAAGGGAGTCAAAGGCGTGCGCGCCAGCTACCCGGGCGACCTGTACTGCCATATCGCGGTCGAAACGCCCGTCAAGCTCACGGAACACCAGCGCAAGCTCATGCGCGAGCTGGAAGAGTCGCTAAAAAAGGGCGGCGCGCGCCACTCGCCAAGCGGCGAGAGCTGGACAGACAAGCTCAAGAGCTTTTTCAGTTGACCGAGGCGGCTACCATGGGGCTCCAGACAAAGGAGCACCCCATGGCGGCCCCCAGCATCACTTTTCTTGGCGCAGCCGGTACCGTCACCGGTTCCAAATACCTGGTTCGCCACGAAGGCCGCAGCGTCCTCGTGGACTGCGGTCTGTTCCAGGGTTACAAGCAACTGCGACTGCGCAATTGGCAGCCGCTTCCCGTCAAGCCGGACCAGATTGATGCCGTCCTGCTGACGCATGCGCACCTGGACCACAGCGGCTACCTGCCACTACTGGCTCGTGAGGGCTACACCAAAGCCATCCACTGCACGCCGGGCACCCGCGACCTGTGCGCTATCTTGCTGCCCGACAGCGGCCACTTGCAGGAAGAAGACGCCGACTATCTGAACCGGCACAGCCTGAGCAAGCACGCGCCGGCGCTGCCGCTCTACACTCGGCAGGACGCGCTGCACTGCATGCGCCAGTTCCACACGCACCCACTGCACCACGGTTTCGAGCCGGTACCGGGCTGGCGCGCCACTTTCAGCTCGGCCGGCCACATTCTGGGCGCGGCGAGCATCCTCCTCGAAGTGGGCGGCCACCGCATTTTGTTCTCAGGCGATCTTGGGCGTGACGATGACCTGGTGATGCACCCACCCGAGCCGCCGCCGCAAGCCGACACGGTATTGGTGGAATCGACTTATGGCAACCGCGAACACCCGCCGGAGAGCATGGTCGACGAGCTGGGCAAGGCACTTTCCCGTGTGGCCGCACGCGGTGGTGTGGCCGTGGTGCCCGTATTTGCCGTAGGGCGTGCGCAGTCGGTGTTGCATGCCATCAACTTGCTCAAAGCCAGGCACCAGCTGCCCCCGCATCTGCCGGTATTTCTCGACAGCCCCATGGCGGTCAGCACCACACACCTGTTTGCCCAGCACCCAGAAGACCACCGCCTGGGCGCGCACGAGGCGCAGGCGCTCTCGCAGAGTGCCACCATGGTGCAAACCACCGACGATTCCAAAGCCCTGGCCAAGCGCCACGGGGCGATGGTGATTCTCTCGGCCAGCGGCATGGCAACGGGTGGGCGCGTACTGCACCACCTGGCGCTGTATGCCGGCAACCACCGCAACATGATCGTGCTCACCGGTCACCAGGCGCCCGGCACACGCGGCGCACGCATTGCAGAGCGCGAAAAGACCCTTCGCATCCACGGGCAGGACATTGCCATCCGCGCCGAGGTGCTGCAGCTCACCTCAGCCTCGGCCCACGCCGACGGCAACCAGACCCTCGCCTGGCTGCGCCGCATGGACCATGCGCCCAAACACGTGTTTGTGGTCCACGGGGAAATGGCCGCGGCGGATCGCTTGCGTGAGCGCATCTCCCACGAGCTGCACTGGCATGCACTGGTGCCCGAGCAAAGCTCGGTCTACACGCTCTGAGCCGGGCCTTGTCCACGTACTCAGGCGCTCTAGACATCTTGTTTTACGATGTCTATATCAATTTATTAATGCAAAAATAAAGAGCTTTCGTTTTTTAAGATATCTCTTGCTTATGCCCCGCTCCGAGCGCAACTTTGCGCGCCGTATCGACCTGACCTCACTGCAGCTCTTTGTTGCGGTGTGCGAGCTGGGCAGCATTGGTCGCGTGGCAGAGCGCGAATTTCTGGCCGCATCGGCCGTCAGCAAGCGCCTGGCAGACCTCGAGCTTGCCGTGGAAACCCCACTTCTGTACCGCCACAGCCGCGGCGTGCGGCCAACACCCGCGGGCGAGAGCCTGCTGCACCACGCACGCACCGTGCTCTTTGGCCTTGAACGCATGCAGGGCGAGCTGGCCGAGTACGTCGGTGGCGTGCGTGGCCATGTGCGGATGCACGCCAACATTTCTTCGATCGTGGGCTTCCTCCCGGAAGACCTTGGCAGCTTCACGCGTGCACACCCACATATCAAGATCGACCTGCAGGAGCAGTTGAGCAGCGCGGTACAGCACGCCGTGCAAGAAGGCGCCGCCGACCTGGGAATTTGCAACCTGGGCTCCGGCAACGGAGCGAACCTGTTGCAAACCCGGCCCTACCGCAGCGACCGGCTGGTGCTGGTGGTGCCCGAGGGCCACGCCCTGGCCGAGCGGGACGGCGTGCAGTTCAATGAAATGCTGGACTGGGACATCGTTGGCCTGCACGCCAACAGCAGCATCAGCTTGGCCATGCGCGCCGCGGCTGGCGCAGCCGGGCGCCCATTGCGCCAGCGCATTCAGGTGACCGGCGTAGATGCCATGTGCCGCATGATCGCCAATGGCCTGGGCATTGGCCTGCTGCCCGATCGCGCGTTTGCGCTGCTGCAAGGCATGGGCCCACTGCGCGCCATCACGCTGCACGAACCTTGGGCCGAGCGCCAGCTCAGTCTGGTGGCACGCAACTTCAACGCCCTGCCTCCTGCGGCCAGCTTGCTGGCAGAGCAGCTTGCACTGCCACAAACCTAAAATCCAATTCCCCACCTGAAAGAGAAGCACCATGGGACGCACCCTGTACGACAAGATCTGGGACGAACACGTCGTCCACACCGAGGAAGACGGCACGTCCATCCTCTACATCGACCGCCATCTGGTGCACGAGGTGACCAGCCCGCAAGCCTTTGAAGGCCTGCGCCAGGCTGGGCGCAAAGTGTGGCGCACCAGCTCCATCGTCGCCACGGCCGACCACAACACGCCCACCACCGGCTGGGAGCGCGGCTACGACGGCATTGCCGACCCCATCAGCAAGGAACAGATCACCACGCTGGACGACAACATGGCGAAAATCTCGCCGGCGGCGTTCTTCCCGTTTCTGCACCAGCGCCAAGGCATCGTGCACGTGATCGGCCCCGAGAACGGCGCCACCCTGCCCGGCATGACCGTGGTCTGCGGCGACAGCCACACCAGCACCCACGGCGCATTTGGCGCGCTGGCGCACGGTATTGGCACCAGCGAGGTCGAGCACGTGATGGCCACGCAGAGTCTGCTGACCAAAAAAGCCAAGAACATGTTGGTGCAGGTCGATGGAACGCTGGCCCCAGGCATCACCGCCAAGGACGTCGTGCTGGCCATCATCGGCAAGATCGGCACCGCAGGCGGGACGGGTTACACCATCGAGTTTGCCGGCCCCGTCATCCGCGCCTTGAGCATGGAAGGCCGCATGACGGTGTGCAACATGACCATTGAAGCCGGTGCCCGCGCCGGCCTGGTGGCGGTGGACGACAAGACCATCGACTACGTCAAGGGTCGCCCGCTGGCGCCTACGGGCGTCGAATGGGACCAGGCAGCCGCGTACTGGAAGACGCTGCATTCGGACGCCGACGCCAAGTTCGACACCGTGGTCAAGCTCGATGCCGCCGACATCATTCCGCAAGTCACCTGGGGCACCTCGCCCGAAATGGTGCTGGGCATCGACGGCCACGTGCCCGACCCCGACAAGGAAAAAGACGCCAACAAACGCCACAACATCGAGCGCGCCCTGACTTACATGGGGCTGCAGCCCGGCAAGGCGATGGACGACATCCACATCGACAAGGTGTTCATCGGCTCCTGCACCAACAGCCGCATCGAAGACCTCCGCGACGCCGCTGCCGTGGTCAAAAAACTCGGCCGCAAGGTCGCCCGCAACGTCACGCTGGCCATGGTGGTGCCGGGCTCGGGCCTGGTCAAACAACAGGCCGAACGCGAAGGCCTTGACAAGATTTTCATCGCCGCAGGCTTTGAGTGGCGCGAACCCGGCTGCTCCATGTGCCTGGCCATGAACGCCGACCGCCTGGAGCCCGGCGAGCGCTGCGCATCCACCAGCAACCGCAATTTCGAAGGCCGACAAGGCACCGGGGGCCGCACCCATCTCGTGAGCCCTGCCATGGCGGCGGCGGCGGCTGTGCATGGGCACTTCGTCGATATCCGCAAGTTTGCCTGATTCATTTTTCGTTCTCTTCAACGCTTGAAGGAGCCTCGTCATGAAGAAGACCGCAACCCTCATCGCCCTGTCGCTGGCCTGCGTGCTGGCTGGCTGCAACACCGTCAAGGGCGTGGGCCAAGACGTACAGCGTGCCGGTGGCGCCATCGAGCGCGCCGCCAAATAGGACAAACCACCATGCAAAAATTTACCGTACACAAGGGCCTCGTCGCGCCCATGGACCGCGAGAACGTCGACACCGACGCCATCATTCCCAAGCAGTTCCTCAAATCCATCAAAAAGACGGGCTTTGGCGTCAATCTGTTTGACGAATGGCGCTATCTGGACCACGGCGAACCCGGCCAAGACCCGGCCAGCCGCAAACCCAACCCCGACTTCGTGCTCAACCAGCCACGCTATGCCGGCGCGTCCATCCTGCTGGCGCGCAAAAACTTTGGCTGCGGGTCAAGCCGCGAGCATGCACCCTGGGCGCTGGATCAGTTCGGTTTTCACGCCGTGATCGCACCCAGCTTTGCCGACATCTTCTTCAACAACTGCTTCAAGAACGGCATGCTGCCCATCGTGCTACCCGAAGCCACCGTGGCGCAACTGTTTGACGAAGTGGCCGCCTTCCCCGGCTA
>JBQMQB010000095.1:0-8164 GCA_052172715.1 Giesbergeria sp.
TCCACATGAAGTCGTACACGCAGTTGTGGAAGTAATAGAACTCCAGGTGCTTGAATTCGGTTTTAACCGCCGAAAACAGCTCCTCAACGCGCTGGATGTGCTCATCCATGGTGCCGCCTACGTCCATCAGCAGCAGCACTTTCACGTTGTTGTGCCGCTCCGGGATCATCTTGATGTCGAGGTAGCCCGCATTGGCCGCCGTGCTGCGGATGGTGTCGGGCAGGTCGAGTTCCAGCTCGTGCCCTTCGCGCGCGAACTTGCGCAGGCGCCGCAGCGCGACCTTGATGTTGCGCGTGCCGAGCTCTTGCTGGTCGTCGTAGTCGCGGTAGGCGCGTTGCTCCCACACCTTCACGGCGCTCTTGTTCTTGCCTGCGCCGCCAATGCGAATGCCTTGCGGGTTGTAGCCGCCGTGGCCAAAGGGGCTGGTGCCGCCCGTGCCTATCCACTTGCTGCCGCCTTCATGGCGTTCCTTCTGCTCTTCGAGGCGTTTTTTAAGCGTCTCCATGAGCTCGTCCCAACCCATCTTTTCGATGGCGGCCTTTTGCTCGGGGGTGAGCTCGTTCTCCAGAATTTTTCGCAGCCAGTCGGCCGGTACTTCCTTGGTGAAATCGGCCACCAGCTCCACACCCTTGAAGTAGGCCGCAAAGGCGCGGTCGAACTTGTCGTAGTGTTTTTCGTCTTTGACCAGCACCAGGCGCGAGAGGAAGTAAAAGTCGTCCAGGTTCCAGGCGTCTTCCGATTTTGGGCCCACCACACCGGCCTGCAGCGCTTCCAGCAAAGCGAGGTATTCCTTGACCGAGACGGGCAGTTTGGCAGCGCGCAGTGTGTAGAAAAAGTCAATCAGCATGTTTAAGCACGTTTTCGGCCTCTAGCGCTTATTTGATAAGCGCATGAAGCTCTAATAATGATAGTAATTGAGCCTGCGCCTCAGGCCATTCCCCTGCGCGCATGCTGTACATCACCGTATCGCGAATGGTGCCGTCCCTGCGTAGGCCATGGCCGCGGATGACGCCGTCTTTCCGGGCGCCCAGACGCTCGATGGCGCGCTGGCTGGCAAAGTTGAAATTGTCGGTGCGCCAGCCGACCACATGGCAGCCCAGCTGGTCAAAGGCGTGGCCCATCATCAAAAGCTTGGCCGTGGTGTTGACGTGGCTGCGCTGCACGCTCTTGCGGTACCAGGTGTAGCCAATTTCGACGCGTTTCACGGCGGGGAGGATGTCGTGGTAACTGGTGCTTCCCAGCACCTGGCCGGTAGCGTCGTCACACACGGCAAAAGCAAAGCGGTGGCCTTGCTCACGGCCTTCGAGGGCTGTTTCAATGTAGGCGCGGGTGTCCTGCGGCCCAGGTACCGAGGTGATGCGCAGCTTCCACAGCTCACCATCGGCGGCTGCCGCGCGCAAACCTTCTTCGTGCTCCAGGGCGAGGGGTTCGAGGCGCAGGCCCCGTTCTCGCATGACCAGTGGCTCGACAAAACTCATGGCCTGACTCCCAATTTCAACGGTTCCTCTGGTTCATGAAAACCAGTTTTTCAAACAGGCTGACGTCCTGTTCGTTCTTGAGAAGTGCGCCGACCAGCGGCGGCACGGCAACTTTGTTGTCCGAGCTTTGCAGGGCTTCGAGCGGAATATCTTCCGCGACCAGGAGTTTGAGCCAGTCGAGCAGTTCGCTGGTCGAGGGTTTCTTCTTCAGTCCGGGCAGGTTGCGCACGTCGTAAAACGTTTTCATCGCTGCGGTGAGCAGCTCGCTTTTGAGCGTGGGGAAATGCACCTGCACGATCTGGCGCATGGTGTCGGCTTCGGGGAACTTGATGTAGTGGAAGAAGCAGCGGCGCAGGAAGGCGTCGGGCAGTTCCTTTTCGTTGTTCGAGGTGATGAAGACGAGCGGCCGGTGCTTGGCCTTGATCAGCTCGCGCGTCTCGTAGCAATAGAACTCCATGCGGTCGATCTCCCGCAGCAGGTCGTTGGGAAATTCAATGTCGGCTTTGTCGATCTCATCGATCAGCAGCACCACGGGCGCTTCGGCAATGAAGGCTTCCCACAGCACGCCCTTGACGATGTAGTTGCGGATATCTTTGACGCGCTCGCCGTGCTCGGTGCCACCAAGTTGGCTGTCGCGCAGACGGCTCACCGCGTCGTATTCGTACAGGCCCTGCTGCGCCTTGGTGGTGGATTTGATGTGCCATTGCAACAGTGGCATGCCCAGTGCCAGCGCCACTTCTTCGGCCAGCATGGTTTTGCCGGTGCCCGGTTCGCCCTTAACCAGCAGGGGGCGCTGCAGTATGGCGGCCGCATTGACGGCGAGCTTGAGGTCCTGTGTGGCAACGTAGTTCTCTGAACCTTGGAATTTGGTAGACATGTGGAAAAGATTTGACAATTAGGCTTGACAGCGATGGCTATAATCGATGATTAAATGGCGCCCTGGGGGCAGAACTTTCATACGATTGTGCGCGCAAAATGAACAAGACGTTGACCACTCTTTTCGCTCTGGCTGTCGCTCTCGGGACGGCTTCGGTTGTGCAGGCCGAGGAACTCAAGGGCGACGTGAAGGCCGGTGAGGGTAAGGTCGCCATGTGCGTTGGCTGCCATGGCATCGTGGGCTACAAGTCGAGCTTCCCCGAGGTGTACAAGGTGCCAAAAATTGCTGGCCAAAGCGCGGGCTACATTTCGGCATCGTTGCACGCCTACGCCAAGGGTGAGCGGCGTTTTCCCACCATGCACGCTGTGGCCCAGCCGCTGAGCGACCAGGAGATTGCCGACATCTCCGCCTATTACGCCCAGTTGGGCAGCCAGGGCGATGCGGTGCTGGCCGAGAAGCCTTCGCGCGAACCGGGCGCGCAAGTGGCCGCACTGCTGGAAAAGGGCGCCTGTGTGTCTTGCCACGGCAGCAACTTTGCCAAGCCGATTGACCCTTCCTACCCACAACTGGCCGGCCAGAACGCCGACTACCTGTTCGTGGCCCTCAAGGCCTACAAGACCGAAGGCAACGTCCATATTGGCCGCTCCAACGCGATCATGGGTGGCATTGCCAAGCAGTTCAGCAACGCGGAGCTCAAAGCGCTGGCAGGCTACATCGGCTCGCTCGATGGGAACATCAAGACGGTGGCGGAGTCGCGCTTTCGCTGATTACTGAGGCGTCCGTCCTTGAATAACCCGCCTTAGGCGGGTTTTTTTGGTGATTTTCGTCGGCCGTAGAATTTGCCCATGCCGTTGGTGGCGCCCGGTGGCTGATACGGCAGAAGGGCGCTGGCCAGGTACCGCGGACTCCTGGGTGCAGCGAGGACCTCCTTTTTTTGATCTTCCTGTTCTGTATCTATGCATTTTTCCCATCAGTTTCTCGTGGCCTTGTTGCTTTCTGCAGGGGTTTCCCAAGCTTGGGCGACTATGTACAAGTGCACCGATGCCAAAGGGCAGGCGACGTATTCAGACCGTGCGTGCGCGCTTGGGCCTAAACCGGTGCCACCGACGGCGCCAGCACCCGCAGTGGCGCCCGCAGCCACCCCATCGGCGGCACCAGCCGCCAAATCTTTTCCCGACGGCAAGCTCACGGAGGCGGCCGTGGAGCAGGTGGTGCGGCGGGCGACTGAGTTGGAGGAACGGTCTGACTACCGCCGCCAATGCTCATTGGCTGGGCCGGATCTGACGTTCAAGGTGACCGACCACAATACCTCTCCCCCTTCTGTGCTCGCAGGGGATCGGCACGATCTCTGTGTAGCGCAGCGCGATTCGGCCCAGGCTATGAATGCCATGGAGGCGACCGCGTCTATCAGCCTTGGAAAGCTGGCCATCAGCCTCAGTTCCGACAGCACCAAAGCGACAGTGAAATACGAGACCATGACCAAGGTGACGCACAAGGGCGAGGTGCTAATGCACTTCAAATGTGTGCGCGAAGAGGTTTTGGGCGTCTATGACGGCGAGATCTTGTACGCACAAGCCGACGCGGTGTGCAAGCCGTAAGCGGCACCTTTGTGTAAACCCCGCTGTCGCGCTACGGCGGCTGGCCTAGTCGCGTGTGGCCTTGCGCTGCACGCATGCCACATAGGCGTCTCCATCAGGCGGACGGCCTGAGCGCTGGCTTTCCCATAGCATCGCGCCCAGGCAATCCATGGCCACATGGTGCGCGTCGTGCAGCGAATCGAGTCGCCGGGTCAACAACTCCACCGCTTGGCGGATGCCCCTTGGCTGGTCGATGCTGCACTGCTCGCTGACCGACAAATGCATGGACAAATGCAGAAACGGGTTGGTCTGCCCCGGCGTCTCGTCGTAACTGCGTGCCACGGCCGCCTCGGCATCCTGCAGGTCAGTGTGGTATTCCGGATGTTCGGCGATCCACAGACTGGCGAGGGTTTCAATGGCCTCCATCGGTGCCTGCGCATTGGTTTTGGCGTGTACGGCGCAGAGAAAGCGGCGCACGTCGGCTTGGGTCGGGTTGAACATGGCGCGATTGTCTCGCAGGCAGCATGTCCGTGCCGCTGCGCTGGTTAGAGGACTTGGTCGATCCATCGAAGAAACCTGAGCTTTCGTGTGCGACGCCATCTGCATGCCCTTTGGTCGTTCTGGCGGGTGGGGCGGCCGCGTGTGATGGGCATAGGCCCGGCACCGACGCCGCACACGCTGCTGGCGCAGATAGATATGTCGCTGGTGCAAATCGACGTGATTGAGCTGAATGAGGCCTTTGCCGCGCAGGGCCTTGCGTTGCTGCTGGAATGGACGTGAATTTGCTATAGATTATATAGCTATTAGCGCTTTGTACGTAAGCGCTATAAGCCTATTTAACTCAAATTTTTTCCGTGGAAGCGTCGACTGGCGGCGGTACTTCACCGTAGCCTGGATAGCCCATGTCTGCAGCAGCGCGCAGGGTGCGTTCTTCGCGTTCTTTGGCCAGCTGCTCGGCCAACTGGCTGCGTCCTTCGCGGGCCACGGCAATCATGCGCGCTTGGTCCTTGTGGTGCGGGTACATGCGGTCGGCCAGCGCAATGTTGTGCTGCCGAAAGCGCGCCAGCAGGCTGTCGGCTTCGGGGGCTTCCACGCCCATGTGTTCCAGCACGCTGCGCGCGCTGACCAGGCTGGACTCGAACACTTCGCGCTGCACCATCGTCACACCCAGGTCGCGCAGCTCGTTCCAGTGCGTCAAATCGCGGGCGCGGGCGACGATTTGAAGTTGTGGAAAGTGCTGGCGTGCCAGGGCAGCAATCTTCAGCGACGGCTCGCGCGCATCGACCGCCAGCACCAGCACGCGTGCCTGCGCTGCGCCCGCCATGCGCAGCAGGTCGAGGCGTGTGGCATCGCCATAGAACACGCGGTAGCCAAAGCTGCGCGCTACTTCCAGAATGTCTACGCTGTGGTCCAGCACCGTGGCGGGAATGCCTTGGGCCAGCAGCACCCGCGCCACGATCTGCCCGTAGCGGCCAAACCCGGCAATCAGCACCGGCGCCGTTTGCGGCTCGGAAATTTCCCCCTCGGGCGGCGCGCGCAGCGTAGTGGCATAGCGCGGCAGTACGAAGCGGTCGAGCAGCACCAGGAGCAGCGGCGTGCACAGCATGGACAGCGCCACTGCGCCGATCAGGAGCGAGGCGGCCTCTCCCTTCAACGCACCCGCACCAGCCGCGGCCTGGAACACGACAAAGGCAAATTCGCCGCCTTGCGCCAGCAGCAACGTGAAGACGGGCCTTTCCTGGTACGGAATCTTCACCGCCCGCGCCAGCGCATAAATCACCACGCTTTTGATTAGCACGAAGCCTGCCAGCAGCAGCGCCACGGTGAGGGGTGCACGCAGCATGGCGCCAAAATCGATGCTCATGCCGACGGCAATGAAGAACAGGCCCAGCAGCAAGCCTTTGAAGGGCTCGATGTCGGTTTCCAGCTCGCGCCGGAACTCGCTCTCGGCCAACAGCACACCGGCGAGGAAGGCGCCCAGCGCCATCGACAGGCCGACCAGCACCATCAGGTAGGCAATGCCGACGACGAGCAGCAGCGCTGCCGCCGTGAAAATCTCCGGCGTGCGGCTGCGCGCGATCCAGCGCAGCAGCGGACGCAGCAGCAAGCGCCCGCCGAGCACGATGGCCGCGATCACGCCCACGATCTTGAATGCTTCTTTTGCCACGCTGGCTGGCGTGTGGCCCGCGCCCTCCAGGCCTGCCGTTCCCAGCAGCGCCACCAGTGCCAGTATGGGGATGGCGGCAATGTCCTGGAACAGCAGGATGGAAAACGCCGACTCCCCGCTCGCGGTGCGCAGCACGTTGCGTTCGGCGAGCGACTGCAGTGCAATGGCCGTGGACGATAGCGCCAGGCCCAAGCTGCCCACCAGCGCCACGCGCCAGGGCAGGCCCGCGAGCAGTGCTGCGCCGCAAAGCAGCAGCGCGCAGCCGAGCACTTGGGCGCTGCCCAGCCCGAAGATGGGTCGGCGCAGGCTCCACAGCCGCGTGGGCTGCAGCTCCAGGCCGACAAGGAACAGCATCAGCACCACACCAAACTCGGCAAAGTGCAGGATGTCTTGCACATTGCTCACCAGGCCAAATCCCCAGGGGCCAATCGCAATGCCGGCAGCTAGGTAGCCAATGATGGCGCCCAGCCCCAAAGCACGCGCCACCGGCACCGTCACCACGGCAGCAGCCAAGTAGAGAAAAGCGTAGCTGAGCCAGTCGGGCGCGTGGGGCATGGGGAAAGCCAAATTGAGGAAGCGCGATTTTGGCATTCCAGAGCCGCAAGAGCGTGAACACGTTCTAAGATCACAGCCCCGCTCCTCGCACGCATTGATTCTTCCCCATGGACCCGCACACCTGGTTAGCCTTTGTTGCCGCCACCTGCCTGATCGCCATTTCGCCGGGCTCTGGCGCCGTACTTTCCATGAGCCATGGTCTTTCCTACGGCGTGCGCCGCACCACGGCGACCATCCTGGGCTTGCAGTTGGGGTTGTTGCTGCTTTTGCTGGTGGCAGGCGCCGGTGTGGGCTCGCTGCTCCTCGCTTCAGAGCTTGCGTTTGGCGCGGTCAAGGTGGCAGGGGCTTGCTACCTGATCTACGTTGGTTGGAGCCAATGGCGGGCCGGAGCTGGCAACGCGCTTGCGGGCGTGGCTGCCGAGCCACCAGGGCGTTGGCAGCGGCGTTTTGCGACGGGTTTTTTGACCAATGCGACGAATCCCAAGGGCATCGTCTTCATGGTGGCGGTGCTGCCGCAGTTCATGACCGATGCCCGCCCGCTGTGGCAGCAATTGCTGGTTATGGCGGCTACTTCGGTGGTCATTGATATGACGGTGATGCACGGTTATGCGCTGGGCGCCAGCAGCTTGCGCCGACTCATGCAAAGCCCGCGCGCGGTGCGCAACCAGAACCGCGTGTTCGGCGGCGTGCTGATGGCGGTAGGCGCAGGGTTGTTCTTTGTACGCCGCGGTGGGCAGACAGCGTAATTCTTACTAAAACGATAGCTGTAGACGCTTATAGATTAAGCGGTAATCGACATTTTTCACATTATTTTAGGACTCTGTCATGCCCGTGATCGTGGTTGCCAACCCCAAAGGCGGCGTCGGCAAATCGACGCTTGCCACCAACATTGCCGGTTACTTGGCCAGCCAGGGTCATCCAGTTCTGCTCGGCGATGCGGACCGCCAGCAATCGTCCCGCTTGTGGCTGGGCTTGCGCCCGCCCGAGGCCCGGCCGATTGGCACATGGGATATGGGCGCGGACGTCATCACCCGCCCGCCGCGCGGTAGCACGCACGTGGTCATCGACACGCCGGCTGGGCTGGCTGGCTGGCGCCTCTCGGATGTGCTCAAGCTGGCGGACCGCATCGTGGTGCCACTGCAGCCCAGCGTGTTCGACATGTTTGCGACGCGCGAATTTCTGGACCAACTGGCCGAGCACCGTGCCAGCGCGCAGACGCCCGTGGGCATCGTTGGTATGCGGGTGGACATGCGCACCCGCGCTGCTGAGCAGTTGCAGCAGTTCGTGGCCGAGCTAGGCCTGCCGGTGCTGGGTTACCTGCGCAACACGCAGAACTACCTGCATCTGGCGGCGCATGGGCATACGCTGTTCGATGTGGCGCCGGGCCGCGTGGTGCGCGATCTGGAGCAGTGGCAGAGCCTCTGCCAATGGCTGGACGAGGCCTGACGGTTGCGCTGCTCCATGCGCCACACCTGTCTGCCTGGGCTACTAGATTGGCTCCATGAAAATT
>JBQMQB010000096.1:0-8017 GCA_052172715.1 Giesbergeria sp.
GCGTTCGTCGTCATGATGATGATGACGTTGCGGAAGTCGGCCTTGCGCCCGTTGTTGTCCGTCAGCGTGCCATGGTCCATGACCTGCAAGAGCACGTTGAAGATGTCCGGGTGCGCCTTTTCGATTTCGTCGAGCAGCAAGACGCAATGCGGCTTCTTGGTGACGGCTTCCGTCAGCAAACCGCCCTGGTCAAAGCCCACGTAGCCCGGCGGCGCGCCGATGAGGCGGCTGACGGCATGGCGTTCCATGTACTCGGACATATCGAAGCGGATCAGGTCAATGCCCATGATGTAGGCAAGCTGTTTGGCCGCTTCTGTCTTGCCGACGCCGGTGGGGCCGGAGAACAAGAAGGAGCCAATAGGCTTGTCGACCCGGCCCAAGCCCGAGCGCGCCATTTTGACGGCCGATGCCAGCACGTCCAGCGCCTTGTCTTGCCCGAAGACCACGCTTTTGAGGTCGCGCTCCAGCACTTGCAGCTTGCCGCGGTCGTCGTTGGAGACGTTGGCGGGGGGAATGCGCGCAATTTTTGCGACGATTTCCTCGATTTCTGCCTTACCGATGGTCTTCTTGCGCTTGCTGGCGACCAGGATGCGCTGGGCAGCGCCGGCCTCATCGATGACGTCGATGGCTTTGTCGGGCAGGTGCCGGTCGTTGATGTACTTGGCCGACAGCTCGGCCGCAGCCTGCAGCGCGGCTGCCGCGTATTTGACGCTGTGGTGCTCTTCAAAGCGGCTCTTGAGGCCCTTCAAGATGTCGATGGTTTCTTGCACCGTCGGCTCGACCACATCGACCTTCTGGAACCGGCGCGACAGCGCAGCGTCTTTTTCGAAGATGCCACGGTACTCAGTGAAGGTGGTGGCGCCAATGCACTTGAGCGCACCGTTTGAGAGCGCGGGCTTGAGCAGGTTGGATGCGTCCAGCGTGCCGCCAGACGCTGCGCCGGCACCGATGAGGGTGTGGATTTCATCGATGAACAGGATGGCGTTGGGCTTGTCTTTAAGGGACTTGAGCACACCCTTCAGGCGCTGCTCGAAATCGCCCCGGTACTTGGTGCCGGCCAGGAGCGCGCCCATGTCGAGCGAATAAACGATGCCTTCGCTCAGAATTTCGGGCACGTCGCCCTGGGTAATGCGCCAAGCAAGGCCCTCGGCAATCGCCGTTTTACCCACGCCGGCTTCGCCCACCAAGAGCGGGTTGTTCTTGCGGCGGCGGCAGAGGATCTGGATGGTGCGCTCGACTTCATAGTGGCGGCCAATGAGCGGGTCGATCTTGCCGTCCTTGGCGAGCTGGTTCAGGTTGACCGTGAACTGCTCAAGGGGAGAGGCCTTTTCGTTCTTCTCGCTGCCGCCTTCTTCGGCCTCGGACGCGCCTTCGCCGCCCTTGGGCACTTCAGGCGGGTCGCCTTTTTTGATGCCGTGGGCAATGAAGTTGACCACGTCAAGCCGCGTCACGCCCTGCTGGTGCAGGTAGTACACGGCGTGCGAATCTTTCTCGCCAAAGATGGCCACGAGCACGTTGGCACCGTTGACTTCTTTCTTGCCGTTGCCGGTGGACTGCACATGCATGATGGCGCGCTGAATGACGCGCTGGAAACCCAGCGTGGGCTGGGTATCGACCTCGTCGATACCAGACACCTGGGGCGTGTTGTCTTTGATGAAGTTGGCGAGCGAGGCGCGCAGGTCTTCGATATTGGCCGAGCAGGCGCGCAGCACCTCAGCGGCACTGGGGTTGTCCAGCAGCGCGAGCAGCAGGTGCTCGACGGTGATGAATTCGTGGCGCTGCTGACGGGCCTCGACAAAGGCCATGTGCAAGCTGACTTCCAGTTCTTGGGCAATCATGTGAACTCCTTTGTGCTTGCAAACAAAATGAATGAGCGGTATGTGGGGCGACTGGTTGGTTATTCAACCGGCTCGCTGACGCATTGAAGCGGATGGCCTGCGCTGTGCGCGGCGTCTTGAACCTGGTCCACCTTGGTGGCAGCGATGTCGCGCGAGTACACGCCGCAAACCCCTTTGCCGTCCAGGTGGATTTTGAGCATGATTTGCGTGGCGGTTTCGCGGTCTTTGCTGAAGAACTCCTGCAGCACGACGATGACGAACTCCATGGGCGTGAAGTCGTCGTTCAGCATGAGCACGCGGTACATCTGCGGCGGTTTGGTCTTTTGCGTGCGCCGTTCGAGCACGACCGCGTCACCATCGTCCGGGCGTGGGCGGGTGACGCGAGGTGCACGTGGCGGTGCGGGGGGTTTGGTGGCCATGAAAATCATTCTAGCGAGGCCAGGAGCAGCCTGCTGGTGGAAATGGCATGCCTTCGCATGCCAGGAAAAGAATCTGAGTGCGTCCCGTGGTTTTTCAAGCCCATGCGGCCTTACCCATAGACCACTACCGCGCGCCCAAGTTCGGCTTGGGCAGCCCAGGCGGCCAGCGCGGCGTCGCTGGGGTACATGCGGTGGGCATCGCCGAGCTGCAGTTCTGCGCTGGCGGCGCCCTCTTCGTTTTGGCAGTGCACGCCCAAGCGCACGCGCAGGCCGTTCGCCTGCTCGCCTTCGGCGCCGGGCCTGGCGGGATATTCGGCCAGCAGACGGGTGACCTGCGGCGCCCGTGGGCCCACATCCACCCGCAGGTATTGGCCAAAACGGCAGCGTGCCAAGGGCAGATCACCGGCCTGCTGCACCACGAAGCGGGCCTCAAAGCCGTTGCGGCCTGGTTGCAGGCGACCGGTGGCGATGAGCAGCTCGTCGTCCTTGAACAGGTCGCGGTGCTGCTGCACCAAGGCGTCGCTGGCGGTGGCCTCGATGCGGCCGGCGCCGTCTTCCAGCACGAAAATAGCCTGACGACCGCGCTGGCCATTGATGACACGAAAATCGCTGACGATGCCCGCCACCGTCTGCTGTTCGCGGCTGTCCGTAAGTTCCGAAATGGCGGTGCGCACAAAGCGGCGCACTTCGCGTGCCACTTCGTCGAACAAATGGCCCGAGAGGTAAAACCCGAGCGCCGATTTTTCGTGCATGAGCTGCTCGCGCACGCCCCAGGGCGCCACGGCCACCAGATCGGGCTCTTGTGTGCTGGAGCCGTGGGCGTCGCCGCCATCGAGGTCGAACAGGCCGCCCTGGTGAATGTTGGCGTGTGCGGCTGCCGAAAAGTCGAAAGCCCGGTCGATGGACGCACTGAGCGCGCCGCGGTTGCGCTCCAGCGCGTCGAAGGCACCGGCCTTGATTAGGGCATCGACCGTGCGCTTGTTGATGCGCGTGCGGTCCACGCGCAAGCAAAAATCAAACAAACTGGAAAATGGCCCCGCGCGGCTGCCGTTGGGGCCCTCGCCCCGCCCTTCACGTGCGGCAACGATAGCCTCGATGGCCTGTTGGCCGGTGCCTTTCACGGCGCCCAAGCCGTAGCGAATGACGGTGTCTGAGACTGGCTCGAAGCGGTAACCGCCGCGGTTTACGTCGGGCGGCTCGAAACTGAGGCCACAGTTCTTGCGTGCGTCCTCGAACAGCACCTTGAGCTTGTCGGTGTCGTCCATTTCCACGGTCATGTTGGCGCAGAAGAACTCGGCCGTGTAGTGCACCTTCAGCCAGCCGGTATGGTAGGCCAGCAGCGAGTAGGCGGCGGCGTGCGACTTGTTGAAGCCGTAGCCCGCAAACTTCTCCATCAAGTCAAAGACTTCGTCGGCTTTTTCAGTGGACAGGCCGTTCTTGGCCGCTCCGTCGCGGAAGATGCCGCGGTGCTGCGCCATTTCCTCGGCTTTTTTCTTGCCCATGGCGCGGCGCAGCAGGTCGGCGCCGCCCAGGCTGTAGCCGCCCAGAATTTGCGCGGTCTGCATCACCTGCTCTTGGTAGACCATGATGCCGTAGGTCTCGGACAGCATTTCTTCCACGAGCGGGTGCGGGTACTCCACGGGTTCACGCCCGTGCTTGCGCGCGACGAAGCTGGGGATCAGGTCCATGGGGCCCGGCCGGTACAGGGCGTTCAGGGCAATCAGGTCTTCAAGGCGCGTCGGCTTGGCTTCTTTCAGCATGCCTTGCATGCCGCGGCTTTCAAACTGAAACACTGCTTCGGTCTTGCCTTCTGAGAACAAGCGGTAGGTGCGGGCATCGTCAAGCGCGATGTTCTCAAAGGCGAAATCTTGCTGACCCTTGTGCCGCAGCACGATGAATTCGCGGGCGATTTCCAGAATGGTGAGCGTGGCCAGGCCCAAAAAGTCGAACTTGACGAGGCCAATGGCCTCGACATCGTCTTTGTCGAACTGGCTCACGGCCGATTCGCTTCCCGGTTGCTGGTAGAGCGGGCAAAAATCAGTGAGCTTGCCCGGTGCAATCAGCACGCCGCCCGCGTGCATGCCGATGTTGCGCGTCATGCCTTCGAGCTTTTGCGCCAACTCGATCAGGGTTTTAACGTCGTGTTCTTTCTCAATGCGCTCGGCCAGGATGGGCTCGGCCAGGATGGCGTATTTTTCCTTGTCGTCGTCCTTGAGCCCTGGTGGCGGGTACTGAATGGTGACCGGCTTGCCTGGCTTGTTCGGTATGAGTTTGCTGATGCCGTCGCAGAAGGTGTAGCTCAGGTCGAGCACGCGGCCCACATCGCGTATGGCGGCGCGCGCGGCCATGGTACCGAAGGTGGCGATCTGGCTGACCGCCTCTTTGCCGTATTTGTCCTTGACGTAGTCGATCACCCGGTCGCGGTTGGCCTGGCAGAAGTCGATGTCGAAGTCGGGCATGGAGACCCGCTCCGGGTTCAGGAAGCGCTCAAACAGCAGCTTGTATTCGAGCGGGTCAAGGTCGGTGATCTTGAGGGCGTAGGCCACCAGCGAGCCCGCGCCCGACCCGCGCCCCGGCCCCACCGGGCAGCCGTTGTTCTTGGCCCAGTTGATGAAATCGCCCACGATGAGGAAGTAGCCCGGAAACCCCATCTTCAAGATGGTTTGCAACTCGAACTCCAGCCGCTCTACATAGCGCGGGCGCTGGCGTTCGCGTTCGGCAGCGTCCGGGTAGAGGTGCGCCAGGCGCTGCTCCAGACCTTCAAACGACGATTGGCGGAAAAACACATCGATGGGGATGCCGCCAGGGGTGGGGAAATCGGGCAGCTGCGGTTTGTCGAGCACCAGCGAGAGGTTGCAGCGCTTGGCAATCTCCACGGTGTTGGCAATCGCACTGGGCAAGTCGGCAAACAAGGCCTGCATTTGCGCTGCGGTCTTGAAATACTGCTCGCGCGTGAAGCGGCGCACGCGCCGGGCGTTGCCCAAAATTTCGCCCTCGGAAATGCACACGCGCGCCTCGTGCGCCTCGTAGTCGTCGGCACCGGCAAACTGCACCGGATGGGTGGCCACCAGTGGCAGCTCCAAACGCGCGGCAAGGCGCGCCGCAGCCACCACGTGGGCTTCGTCGTCGGGGCGGCCGGCGCGCTGCACTTCCAGGTAAAACCGGTGCGGAAAAATCTGCGCCAGGCGCAGCGCCACATTGGCGGCGGCAGATTCGTCGCCGCGCACTAGGGCGGTGCCCACTGGGCCTGCCTGGGCCCCGGAGAGGGCGATCAGGCCTTCCCCTAACTCCTCCAGCCATTCCCAGCGGGCAACTGCCTGGGTTTTCGAGGCGCTGCGCGTCCAAATGCGCGCCAGCAATTCTGAGAGATGCAAATAGCCCTGAGTGCCCTGCACCAGGAGGATCAGGCGCGCAGTGGCCGCGCCGTCCATGCCCTCCAGTTGCAGCTCAGCGCCAAGCAGGGGTTTTACGCCCTTGGCGCGTGCCTGCTTGTAAAACTTGACGGCACCAAAGAGGTTGCTCAGATCGGTAATGGCCAGGGCGGGCTGGTGGTCGGCTGCCGCACTGGCGACGACCTCTTCGATGCGGTTGGTTCCATCGACGACGGAAAACTCGGTGTGCAGGCGCAAATGAACAAACATCCGGGCATTGTAGGAACCAGCCCGGCTGCGCCCAGCCAACACGGGGTCGGCCCGCTAGAATTGCCCTTTTGGCTGGCCCTTGGCCACCGTCACGCCTTTTGCCTTCCCACTGATCCCACAGAAAGCTGCCTGCCATGCCGCGTGCGCCCCTGGTTCTCCTTCCCGCCTTGTTGGCCGCTGCGGCGTTCGTCGCAGGGTGCGCCAACAGTGTCGACGACAAGACGGCCAACTGGTCCACCGAAAAAATTGCCGCCGAGGCACGCGATGAAATGGACGGCGGTAGTTACGACAAGGCCGTGCCGCTGCTCGAAAAACTCGAAGGCCGCGCCGCCGGCACACCGCTCGCGCAACAGGCCCAGCTCGACAAGGCTTATGCCCAGTACAAAGGCAGGGAGAAGGCCCAAGCCCTGGCCACGCTGGACCGTTTCATCAAGCTGCACCCCGCAAGCCCAGCGCTCGATTACGCGCTGTACCTCAAGGGTCTGGTCAATTTCAACGACGATCTGGGCATGTTTTCCTGGGTCTCGCAGCAAGACCTCTCTGAGCGCGACCAGAAGGCGGCCAAGGATTCGTTTGAGTCTTTCCGTGAGCTGACCACGCGCTTTCCGAACTCCCGCTATACGCAGGATGCGCGCCAGCGCATGACCTACATCGTCAATGCACTGGGGCAGTACGAAGTGCACGTGGCACGCTACTACTACGAGCGCGGCGCCTATGTGGCAGCAATCGCGCGTGCCCAGCACACCGTGGCCGACTACGAAGCCGTGCCCGCCACCGAAGAGGCGCTCTACATCTTGGTGAAATCCTACGATGCGCTTGGTCTCACGCAGTTGCGCGACGACGCGCGCCGGGTGCTGGACGCGAGCTACCCGAACAGCACTTACATCACCCAGGGCTTCAAGGGCGAATCGAAGTCGTGGTGGAAAATGTGGTGAGCACGGCCAGCGCTTCGTCAAACGCCTGAGCGTCCGGCAGGCGACGCATGGGCGGCAAGGCGCGCAGCAGCCGTTTGCCATAGCCCATGGTGGTAAGCCGCCGGTCGCACACCACCAAAATTCCGCGGTCGCTCTCGCTGCGAATCAACCGCCCTGCCCCTTGCTTGAGCGCCATCGCAGCCTCGGGCACTGCGTGGTGGGCAAAGGCGCTGCGCCCTGATTGCTCGACGCGCTCAGACCTTGCCTTGACCAACGGATCACCCGGCGATGGAAAGGGCAACTTGTCGATCACCACCAGTTGCAGCATGTCGCCGGGAACGTCAAACCCCTCCCAAAAACTGGCGGACGCCACCAGCACACAACCGCGCTGGCCCTGTGAGTTGCCTGCGCGAAAGCGGTCCATCAACCAGCGTTTGGGTGATTCGCCCTGTACCAGCACTTCGACTCCGCCCTGGCCTAGCAACAACTCGCGCAGCGCGGTGCCAATAGTGCGCAAGGCACGCAGGCTGGTGGTTAGCACCAAGGTGCGCCCTGCCAGGCGCTCTGCCACTGGGGCCACCCATTCGGCCACAGAGAGGCTGTGGCCCTCGTGCGCCGGCGGCGGCAAATGCTCGGGCACGTACAGGCCCGCCTGCACGGCATAGTCGAACGGGCTGCCTACGCGCAAGATGCGAGCGCCCGCAAGACCGCAAGGGTCCGTAAACCAGGAAAGTCGCTCGTCGTCGCCCAGCGTGGCGGAGGTGAATATCCAGGCACGCGCCACCTTGGCAGCAGCATCGGCCGATTCGGGCAGGCCCATCAGGCGCCCCTGCAGCGCCGATGCAATGTCGTGCGGCGATTCGACCAGGCGCAGCTCACTCGCCGACAGATCCAGCCAGCGCACGCTCTCGCCCGCGCACGGTTCACCGAAGCGCCGCACCAAGGCGAGAAAACTGTCGCAGCGCTCTAACAGGCGCTCAAGGTCGGGTACATGCTCGCTTGCATGCCCCAGCGCCGCAGCCGCGTCCTCCAGCGGGGGAACCAGCGCTTCCAGGGCGCCAGACCAGGCCAACGAATCCACACCTTGAGGCGCCTCTGCGCCCCAGCCCCACCGGCCGGGAGCGCCGAGGCTGTGCGCCAGCGCGCGCACGCCACGCGCAGCAGCATTCAGGTCACCCGCCAGGGCGTGCCAGTCGGCCAGCCCC
>JBQMQB010000097.1:0-8012 GCA_052172715.1 Giesbergeria sp.
CGAGCATTGCGGTGGTGGTGGTTGCACCCGGCTGCAGCACCACAAAGGCCACCACAACTTCGCCCCACTTGGGGTCGGGCGCACCGACCACAGCCACCTCGGTCACGCCGGGGGCGGCGAGCAGCACTTCTTCGACTTCGCGCGGGTAGATGTTGGAGCCACCGCTGATGATGAGGTCCTTGCTGCGGTCCTTCAAGGTGAGAAAACCATCGGCATCCAGGCAGCCCACATCGCCCGTGAACAACCACCCACCGCGCAGAGCAGCAGCCGTGGCCTCGGGGTTGCGCCAGTAGCCGGCCATCACGCTGTCGCTCTGCACCAGCACCTCGCCGATCTCGCCCACTGGCAGCTCACAGCCCTGCGCGTCGGCCACCCGCACTTGCACCGGGGTCTGGGCCACGCCGACCGAGGCAATGCGCTGCAGGTAGCGCGGGTGCGCGGTGTCCGCCAGTTGCGCACGCGAGAGCGCTGTGGCGACCATGGGCGTTTCACCCTGGCCGTAGATTTGCACGAAGCGCGACCCCATCACCCGCAGGGCGCGCTGAATATCGGCCACGTACATGGGGGCGCCGCCGTAGACGATGGTTTTGAAGGCGCGCGCACAGGCGCTGTGGTCCAGGTCCATTTGCTCCGCATGGTCCACCAGACGGTTGACGATAGTGGGCGCGGCAAAGGTTGTGAGCGCGCCCATCTGCCAGCCCAGCGCAAACAGCTCGGCCGGGTCCACGCTGCCCGACTCCGGCACCACATGGCGCGCACCGGCCATCAAGTGCGGAATGGCGTAGAGCCCGGCGCCGTGCGACATGGGCGCGGCGTAGACGATGGCGTCCTGCGCAGTCACCGGGTCCACATCCACGAAGTAGCTCAGCCCCATGGTCATGAGGTTGCGGTGCGTGAGCATGACGCCCTTGGGGCGGCCAGTTGTGCCGCTGGTGTAGAACAACCAGGCGAGGTCGCCCGGCGCCCGCTCGGTGAGGGGAACACCCCACGGATCGTCCACCGGCGCCAGCAAGGCGTCGGCCTCAGGCGATTCGATGTCGATCTGGCGCTCCAGCCCGGCAAGCAGTCCAGGCGCCACATCAGCGGTGACGAAGCCCCAGCGCGCTTGGGCGTTGTCCACGATCCATTCGGTCTCGCGCGGGTGCAGCTTGGCGTTCACCGGTACCACGGCCAGGCCAGCCCACCAGGCGGCGCACAACACTTCCAAGTAGCGCGGGTGGTTGCGCATAAAAAGCAGCACCCGGTCCCCCGGCACCAGACCGGCTCCGCGCATGCGCTCGGCCAAGGCAGCGCTGCGAGCGGCCCATTGGCCGTAGCTGGCCCATCGCGTGCTGCCCTGAAAAATGGCGGGGCTGTCGGGCGAGAGGCGGGCGGGCCGCAACAACAGTTGGATGAGGCTCATGCGGGTAGGGTCCAGTGGCAGGCAGGCGGGCAACGTGGCGCGGATAATTCTGCCCCATGAACCTCACCCTTACCCTTTTCCCGCTGGGCTGGCAGCACTACCTGCTCGGTGGCGCGCTGATTGGCACCGGCGTGGCGCTGCTGTTTGTGCTCACCGGACTGATAGGCGGTATGAGTACGGTGTTTTCGTCCACCTGGTCGTTCGTGGTGCGTGCGCCCTTCTTCCAGCAGGCCAGGTTCACCGATTCGCGCATCTGGCGGCTGGTGTTTGCACTGGGGCTGGTGCTTGGCGCGCTGCTGTGGTGGCTGGCCATTGCCCACGGCGCCCCGCAGACCACCAGCGTGCCAGTGTGGCAATTTCTCGTCGGCGGGGTCTTTGTGGGCTACGGCGCACGGCTGGGCAATGGCTGCACCTCCGGCCATGGCATTTGCGGGCTGGGCTCGCTGCAATGGCCGTCGCTGCTGGCGGTACTGATCTTCATGGGCACGGCTTTCCTCACGGCCAACATTGCCGCCAGGTGGCTGGCATGAGCGCGCCGGGCATGACAGTACCGCGCCTTGTCACTGTACTGGCAGCGGGTGTGCTGTTTGGCTTTGGGTTGGCCGTCTCCACCATGGTGCGGCCCGAGGTGGTGCTGAGTTTTCTGCGCTTTCAGGATTTTGGTCTGATGCTGGTCATGGGCGGGGCCGTGGTGGTCACGCTACTGGCCTACCAACTGGCGCCGCGCGTACTCTCACGCCCGCTGCTCGGCGACAGGTTCCACCACCACGCGAGCCTGTGGAACCGCGACACTGCTCTGGGCGCCGCACTGTTCGGCATCGGCTGGGGTTTGTGCGGCGTCTGCCCCGGCCCGGCGATTGCAGGCCTTGGCACCGGTAACTGGAACCTGCTGTGGGCACTCGCTGGCATCGCAACAGGCGCCCTCTTGCAGGGCCTGCGCGCCAAGAATTCTTAACCGGGAGCTACAACCAGCGGCGCACCTGCTTACAGTAGTCGGTATAGGTGGCGCCGAAACGCGCAGTAAGCACCCGCTCTTCCGGCGCGATCTGAAAACGGGTGATGTAGGCGGCAAATGCCAGTGGCCCCAGCAAGGCCCAGGGTGAGGCCAGATACAGCGCCAAGCCCAACAAAATGAGCACCAGCCCAAGGTACATGGGATTGCGCGTGATGCGGTAGACGCCGGTTTGCACCACGCTGGCGCTGCGCTCGGGCCGCAGCGGGCTGAAGGTGGTGCGCGCCTTCCTGAACACCCACAGGCCTGACAGGTCAAAACCAGCGCCCAACACCGCAAGGGCCAGGGCGCCGCCTACGCGCACACCTGTGGGCAGATGCAATACCGGCGCGAGCCAGAGCGACGCCGCCACCATGGCGGCGGCTGCAGCGGCAGCAACCACTGGCGGGGGAATTTTGAGTTCGAGTGCGGACATGGAGGGTGCGGTGTGCTGAAGACGTTGCCAATCGTGCACCCTTTGGCTGGCACGTGACACACAAAGGGTATAAAACGCTGTAGCGCACCTGCCAAAGCCCGACGCGCCGGGCTTCTTATCTTGCCGAAAGTTGCAAAATCTCCGCCATGAAAAAACTCCGCGTGACCCTTGAACTCGAAATGTCTGTTCCCGACGATTGGGAGCTGTCCGACACCTCAGAGGGCACACCTGTCCTCAAGCTGCCCGACGGCACCTACCTCGACCTGACCATAGAGCCGCTGTTTGCCAGCAACCCAGAGGAAACCTGGGCCAGTGCCGACGACGAAGCGGCGCTGAACGATTTGCTCGACATGGTGGACAGCGAAGCCGTGCATTACGAATTCGTGACGCACTGAAGGCGCAGGCGTGCGCGCACTGGTAGCCTTGCCAACCATGCCCTCACTGCAACAAAGTCCCCCTTCACTTCCCTCGCCAGGAGACGCCGCGCGCCGCAGGGTGCTGGCCACTGGGCTCGCAGCTCTTGCGTGGCCAGTGGTGGTACCCGCTTGGGCCGCCCCTGCCAAACGCACTACAGGATCACTTCCGCGCACGCTGCTGGTGCCCGGCGGTGTGGCACGCCTGGCACTAGGGCCAGGGGCGGCGCGCCCGCGCGCCTTCACGGCTTCGGCGGAGGGCTCTGGAGAAATACCGCTCTTGGTGCTGGACACCCCCAACGGCTGGACGGCTGTGCTGGGCATTCCCCTCTCGGCCAGCACCGGCGCGGCCCAGATCCGGGTGGAAGATTCGGGGGGCGCGAGCCGCATGCTCGGCTATCAAATTGCCCCCAAGCAGTACCGCGAGCAGCGATTGAACGTGGCCCCTCGCACGGTGGACCTTTCGCCGCAAGACGAAGAGCGTTGGCAGCGCGAACGTGCGCACCAAGCCACGGTGATGGCCACTTTCAGCACCCCACTGCCCGAGCGCCTGGCCATGCAGGTGCCGGTTCCGGGGCGAAAATCGAGCTCCTTTGGTCTGCGCCGGGTGTTCAACGGTCAGCCGCGCAACCCGCACAGCGGCATGGATATCGCAGCGGCCACCGGCACGCCGGTACTGTCGCCGCTGCCCGCCCGGGTGATTGACACGGGCGACTATTTCTTCAACGGCAACACGGTGTGGCTGGACCACGGCGGCGGCCTGCTCACCATGGTGTGCCACCTGAGCGCGATCAATGTGCAGGTGGGTGATGCCGTCGCGCCAAGCCAACGCGTGGGAGCGGTGGGCGCCACGGGCCGCGTGACCGGCCCGCACTTGCATTGGGGCGTAATGCTCAATCGCAGCATGGTGGATCCGGCGTTGTTTCTGGAGAGTTGAGGCGCCAAGCGCTATCGAATCGCGTTAAAGAAACGCTGCCAGCCGTTTGCGATCCAGCTCAGCCAAAGTCTTTTCTCCCAAACCCACCAGCGTCTTGGTGGCCTCCTGGCTGGCAATATCGATGCCCAGTCCGGCATGCACTGGCCAAGCTTCATCGATACGCATGTAGCGGTCTTCCAACCTGTCCTCCATCACGGCTTTCACGTGCTGCTGCTGCACGGAAATCATGGTCAGAATCAAACGGCCATCGGTGAGCCACCCGACGGCACCTGCATCGACGTCTACAGCATCTGCCGGCTGGTAGCCCACGGTGGCGGTGCCAACAGACAGCATGCGCACACGCGCTTGCTTGGCACCCATGAAATGGTCGGCTTCATGCAGTGCCACTTGGTCGGGCGCCACGGCGAAAAGTCCGCCATCAGCGTACAGGCGGTTGCCAACTTTGACGCAAGGAAAATAGGCAGGCGCCGCGCAGGTGGCGAGCGTCACGTCGACGGCAGACAAACCTTCGTCGCCAAGTGAGCCCTGCGTGTGCGGCGTCTTGAAAATTTTGGTGACGCTGCGCGTCACGTCCACCGCAGGAACCACGACAGCGTGCAAGGCGTCGCCCATCGTTTTGGCACCAAAGTGCTTGGTAAGTTCGCGGCGCAACGCTTCGCCCGTGTATTTGGGGCCGAGCACCGAGCGTGTCATGTCGAGCAGACGCGTGACCGTGCCGCCCGGCAGGCGGCGTGAGGAAAACACCTCATCGCCGCGTTCAATGAAAAGCTTCACGATGTGCGCCATAGGCACTTCAAAGGCCAAAGCCATGGCCAGCAAACCGCCAACCGACGTTCCCGCAATCAAATCAAACCGCCGACCAAGCGGTTCACCCACCTGCTTTTCCAGATCGGCGAGCACGACAGCGGTGTAGAGGCCGAGGTAGCCGCCTCCACTGAGCGAGAGGATGCGAAATTCTTTGGCGTTGGCTATGGTCATGAATGCGAGGGGCAAAAAGAAAGGCGCAATGCAACGCCGTAGATATCAGAAAATATAGCGGCTGCTGCGGGTGGCGCGCTGTCAGCCGACGCCGTGAAAGCCCCTCAGGTGTCTGCACTACGCCGCTGCAGCCACTCGGTCGCCGCCTGCTCGGGCATAGGACGGGCGAAATGGTAACCCTGCGCCTCCTGGCAATGGTAGAGGCTCAGGATGCGCGCCACTTCCGCGCTCTCGACACCTTCGGCAATGATGCCCAGTTTCAGGCTGCGCGCCATGCTGATGATGGCGCGCACGATGGCAGCGTCTTCCGGATCGGTGACGATGTCACGTACGAAAGACTGGTCAATCTTCAGTTTGTCCACCGAAAACCGGCGTAGGTAGGCCAAGCTGGAATACCCGGTGCCAAAGTCGTCGATCGACAGGCACACGCCCAGCGCCTTGAGGCGGCGCACGGTGTCAAGATTTTTCTCGGCGTCGTCGAGCAGCAACGACTCCGTCAATTCCAGCTCCAGGCGACTCGGATCGAGCCCCGATTGTTCCAGCGCCTGCGTCACGCTGGCCAACAAATCGCCGCGCTTGAACTGCACCACCGAGAGGTTGACTGCCATCGTCATCTCAGGCAGACCTGCCTGCTGCCAGCGCATGGCCTGTGCGCAAGCCTCATGCAGCACCCATTCGCCGATCGGCACGATTTGCCCGCTGTCTTCAGCCGCCGGGATGAAGCGACCGGGCGGCACCAGTTCGCCGTCGCTGCGCTGCCAGCGTAGCAAGGCCTCGACTCCCACCACCGCGCCGCTCGCTAGATCAATTTGCGGCTGGTAATGCAGCACAAACTCCTTCTGGTCCAACGCCCAATGCAACGCCGAGCGCATCTTGAGGTTCTCCAGCGCCTGAACGTTCATCTCGCCGGTGTAGAACACGTAGGTATTGCGCCCGGCGTCCTTGGCCCGGTACATGGCGGTGTCGGCGCGCTGCAGCAAGGTATCGAAATCGGCCCCGTCGTCCGGCCAGAGCGCAATCCCCATGGAGAGCGTGGCGGCGAGTTCATGGCCTTCAATTTGAAAGGGCCGACCCAGCGCCTCCACTACCTTGCTGGCGAGCTGGCCCACAGATTCCACATCCACCACATCGGTGAGCGCAATCAAAAATTCATCGCCGCCTTGGCGGCTGATGGTGTCGGTGTCGCGCAAGGTAGCGGTCAGTCGATCTGCCACTTGCTGCAATAGCACGTCGCCTACCGGGTGGCCCAGCGTGTCGTTAATGGTCTTGAAATGGTCCAAATCAAGGTACATCAGCGCAAGCTTGCTGCCACTGCGTTCGGACCACGCTTTGGCCAGGTCAAACCGGTCACGAAACAACACACGGTTGGGCAAGTGCGTCAATGGATCGTGGTGCGCCAAAAATTCGATGCGGGCGGCATTTTCTTTGCCCTCCGTGACGTCCTGCGCAAAAGCGACCACGTGCTGCTCGTCGTCGAGTTGTATGAGTTCGGCCGCGATACTGACATGGCGGTGCTCGCCAGATCTACACACCCACTCCGCCTCGAAGTCAAAGGTCGTTCCGGTACGCGTCAACTCTTCAAGAAAGGCGTCGCGTGCTTTCGGATCTGCCCACAGCCCAAGTTCAATCGTGGTGTGACCGACCAGATCATCCTGTGTCCAGCCGAACAAGGCTTCGTAGCGGTCGTTCACTTCGACAAACCTGCCATCACGCGTGCGTGCAATGGAAGTCGCCAACGGGCTCGCGCGAAAGGCCACCTTGAACCGTAGCTCGCTCTCACGCAGCTTGGTGATGTCCTGCATGGCCCCGCCTATCGAGATCGGGTTGCCCTCGCCGTCACGCTGTACGCTGCCGCTTGCAAAACCAATTCCGCGGCTGCCATCCGCACGGTGAAAGCGAAACTCCATTTCATAGGCGCTGCCACTGGCCAAAGTGTCCTGTACCGCTGAGCGCACTTTTTGCTGGTCCTCAGGCTCTACGTGGCTGAGAAACGTTTCAAAAGTCGGCGTTATTTGGCCTGAGACATAGCCAAAGCACACATAGGTTTCGTCACTCCAGTGCAGTTCCTGGCTGGCCATGTGCCATTCCCAGTGACCCACGCGTGCGAGTCGTGCGGCCTCGCGCATCCCGCGGCGGGCATTCTGCACCTCTGTGATGTCATGGAACATGCCCAGCTTGCTGATGCTACCGTCGGCATTTTTCAGTGGAATATCAAAAACACTGTAAGAACGGCCTTTGGGCGACACCCAGTCCCATTGCACCGCCTTGCCGGTGAGCACCTCTGCGTGTCTGCATCCCACACAGGGCGCGGTACTGTTGTTAAAGTATTCGTAGCAAGTGCGGCCCTGAACGTCACCAAATTCCCGTTGAAGCACCGGGTTGATGTACTCAATTTTGTAATCGGCGTTGACGATGTACACCCCATCGGGAAGGGCTTCCAAAATACCCAGCAGGCGCTGACGCTCGGCTGCAAGCTTTTCAGCAACCGACTCAATGTGCTTGATCTTGCTAATGTCGGTCCAAGTCAGCACCACCCCGTCAACCTGGTGGTTGGTATCCAACATGGGCAGCATGCGCTCAAACACCCACCGTCCGTCAGGCAGCATGGCTTCGCGCTCGATACGCTGCTCACCCGTTGCGCAGCGGCGCAGATCATCCAAAAAGGCTTCCTGCACTCCCAAGCGGTAGCGCAGGTCGCCCACCTGCCTGCCAATGTCGCTGGCTCTGAGCGCAAGAAAATCGTCGACGTCTGGGCTGAACCGCCGCAAGCGCAACTCTCCATCGAGGAACACGGTGCCGATTTCGGTGCAGTCGAGCAAATGGTCGTAGTCCCGATTGAGGGCATCGAGTTCGTC
>JBQMQB010000098.1:0-1390 GCA_052172715.1 Giesbergeria sp.
ATGGTGCGCAACAGCCACGACAACGAAGCCATCGCCGCCAAGGTGCACGCCTGGGGTTGCGAGCTGCAGCGCGAGAGTGACCCGGCCACATTGCCGCAGACAGTGGCGCAGGGCGTTGAGCGCTATTTCGAGGTGCCGCAGGTGGCCATCCGCGTGTGGGGTGTGGCTGCTGCGCATGCAGAGCAGGCGTTCGCTCAGGAAGCCAGTGAAGATGTGCGCGCCTTCGCCAGCTCGCTCACCATGCCGTTTTGCGGGCCCAATCTGGGCTTTGAACCGGCCAATTGGCTGCCGCGTGTGGCGGTGCAAGAGGGCGACAACACGGCGGCGCAGTCACTGGCCCTGTTGCCGCTGCGCGAAGGTCTGATCGACAGCGCCACGCCGGCCTTTGGCCTGCTGGTGCTGGGCTCACCCGATCCGCACCGTTTCGAGGCGACCATGGGCACTGAATTTCTCACCCGCATGGCCGAACTTGCCAGCTCCGCCCTGCAGCGCCTGCGTTGAAGCGCTGAACGGCGGCCCCACCATGGCCACAGCCGAACCACCTTCGACGCCCGTCGAGCTGTCTGCCGAAGTCGTACGCTACTTGGAGCATGTGCGGGTGGAAAAGCGCTTGGCTGCTCGCACCCACACCCTGTATACGCTGGACTTGGCACGGCTGACGGATATGGCGGCTGCGGCGGGCATGCCACTGCTGCAGTTGCAGTCTGCGCACATACGCCGTTTTGTGGCGCAGATGCATGGCGCCGGACGCAGCAGCCGAGGCATTGCGCTCATCCTCTCGGGCTGGCGCGGATTTTTCACCTGGGCGGGGCGCCAGGGGTTGGTGGCCAGCAACCCGGTGCAAGGTGTGCGCGGCCCCAAGGCCGCCAAGCCCTTGCCCAAGGCGCTGGGGGTGGACGATGCGGTGCGGCTGGCCGATTTTCATGCCACCGGGGCCGACCCTTGGCTGGAAGCGCGCGATGCGGCCATGGTGGAGCTGCTCTATGGCTGTGGTCTGCGTGTGGGCGAGCTGGTGGGGCTGGACCACAGTGCCGGGCGCGATGCTGCCCGCGACGGGCGCGGCTGGATCGATATGGAATCGGGCGAAGTGCATGTGCTTGGCAAAGGCGGCAAGCGGCGCAACTTGCCACTGGGCGCAGCTGCTGGCAAGGCGCTGTCTGCCTGGCTGGCGCTACGCGGCACCGTCGGCGGACCGGCCTTGTTCACCGGCCAACGGGGCACGCGCCTGTCGGCGCAGTCGGTCTGGAAGCGGCTGCGCCAGCGCAGTGGCATTGCCGGGCTTGCCACGCCGGTGCATCCGCACATGCTGCGCCATTCCTTCGCCAGCCATTTGCTGCAATCAAGCGGGGACCTGCGGGGGGTGCAGGAGCTGCTCGGCCACACCAACATC
>JBQMQB010000098.1:1490-3213 GCA_052172715.1 Giesbergeria sp.
CTCAATGGAGAGGCCGCGCGCTACGATGCACCTGAAGCGGTGAACGAGACCGTGGTCGAGCGGGGAGCAACGGTGTCTGCCACCCGCTGGACCGAGCACCTGCAGGGCCACAACCGCCGTGTGCAGTGGATGCAGGGCGTGTCGGCGCACAGCAGCTTCGGCCCGGTAACCGTGCCTGAGGGCGAATACCTGGTGCTCGGAGACAACCGAGACAACAGCGCTGGCTCTCGCTACATCGGTTTCGTTCCGCGCCATTTGCTCATTGGTCAGGCCCGGCGCGTGCTGGTGTCGGTGGATATTCTGGAAAACTGGACGCCACGTCTGGGCCGCATTGGCCAAGCGCTCTGATACGGACTCGGCTGCGAGTGCGCACAAGCCCGCGCGGCCCGTGCGTGGTTTGGGAGCGCATTTGCGCGGCGACTGCGCTATCACGAAAACCCTGCGCCAGCGCCCCGGAAAAGAGCGCTCCCCGCTGCGCCGCCATCCTGGGATCTTTGAAACTGCCATCGCCTAAGAGAAGGGGGGCGAGACCGTCCAAGTGGAGTCGCAGGAAGGCCGGTTTCAGGCCTTGGAGGTGTTTGGCCCGGCGTCGCGCACCCGTGACTCGGGCGGGTGGTGGCGTTGCAAATCCTCGCCATAGCGACGGAGAGTCCTGCTGCTTGCGCTTTGCATCCCCTCTCTATGCACGACGTGCGCCATCGCGGCGACTTGTTCAGCATGTCCCGAATCGTCGGCGCCTCACATGGCGCTGAAGCCCACGCGGGCAATGCCTGCTCGCTAAACTGCTGCATTCTCTGTCTGGAACGCACTCCATGTCCCTCATTCCCGCCACCATCCTCACCGGCTTTCTCGGCTCGGGCAAAACGACCTTGCTTAAGCGCCTGCTGAGCGAAGCCCACGGTCAAAAGATCGCTGTGATCGAGAACGAGTTTGGTGAAGAAAACATCGACACCGAAATTCTTGTGACCGAATCCAAGGAGCAGATCGTGCAGATGAGCAACGGCTGCATCTGCTGCACCATCCGCGAAGATCTGCGCGAAACCCTGCAGTTGCTGGCCGCCAAAAAACGCAAGGGCTTGCTGGATTTCGACCGCATCGTGATTGAAACCACGGGTTTGGCAGACCCTGGCCCTGTGGCGCAAACCTTTTTCATGGACGAGGAGATTGCAGAGACCTACCTGCTCGACTCCATCATCACCTTGGTGGATGCCGTGCACGCGCCGCAGCAACTCGACCAGCGCCAGGAGGCCCGCCGCCAGGTCGGGTTTGCCGACCAGATCTTCCTCTCCAAGACCGATCTGGTGAGCGCCGAGGATGTGGCCGCCCTGACGCACCGCCTCAAACACATGAACCCGCGCGCGCCGATCAAGGCGGTGCATTTTGGTGAGGTGCCGATTGGCGAAGTGCTCGACTTGCGCGGCTTCAACCTGAATGCCAAGCTCGACATTGATCCGGAGTTCCTTAAGGAAGAAGCGCCCGACCACGAACACCATGACCACGTGCATGGCGAGCATTGCGACCATCCCTCGCACCAGCACGGGCACCACCATCGGCATGACGACGACGTCAAAAGCTTCGTCTTCCGCAGCGACCGGCCTTTCGATCCGGCAAAGCTGGAGGATTTTCTTGGCGCTATCGTCAATATCTATGGTCCCCGCATGTTGCGTTACAAAGGCGTTCTCAGCATGACAGGGACCGATCGCAAGGTGATTTTCCAGGGGGT
>JBQMQB010000098.1:3313-5596 GCA_052172715.1 Giesbergeria sp.
CAAGTTGATGTCGCTACAATCGCGGCCCGGTGAAGACAGGGGCTTTGCCCCCTCCCGCGCGCCGCGCGAAACCCATTGAACTGCGAGGAGACGGGAATTGAACGCTGCTACCAACAAACCTAAACCGGTTGCCAAGGTGCAATCCACCGCTGTGAAGGCGCCTGCCGCCAAGGCAAGCACCAAACCAGCAGTGAAGGCTACGGCCAAAACCGTGGAAAAATCCCCGGCAAAGGCTGTGGTGAAGTCCATACCGAAGGCGGAAGTGCGTCCGGTGGCTCCGGTGCCCGCGCCCGTTTTGTCGAGCGGGGTGCTGCGCAGCACGCGCCCTTCGTCGCGTCTGACGCAGCTGACGGTGCCCTCCATGGCCCAATCTGTTGCCTCAACGGCGCCAAAATCCAGCTATTCGACCCCCGCTCCTTCCCAGGCGCAGATGGCTACACCTATTGCTCCGCCGAAAAGGGACCCAAAGTTGGCGAACAACTGGAAGACCCGCTCCGCCGAGGAACTTACCGACGACGAAGTGCTGGCCATGCCCGACGCTGAGTACATGAACGTCAAGCAAGTGGCGTTCTTCCGGCACAAGTTGGTGCTGCTCAAGCAAGACATGCACAACAACGCGGGCGAGACCACTGAGCATTTGCGTGAAGACACCGTGGTCGTGCCCGATCCGGCCGACCGCGCCACAATCGAGGAAGAGCACGCCCTTGAATTGCGCACGCGTGACCGCGAACGCAAGCTGCTCAAGAAGATTGAGCAGTCCATCGCCCGCATCGACGCTGGCGACTATGGCTATTGCGATGAAACCGGTGAACCTATTGGCGTAGGGCGCCTTTTGGCGCGCCCCACTGCGACGCTCTCACTGGAAGCGCAGCAGCGCCGCGAGCTTAAGCAGAAGATGTTTGGCGACTGAAATGCTAGGGGCACTTTGAATCATCGATTGAATTTGCCCCAAGCAGCGCGCGCCCGTAAACTGTTCACCATGAGCAAGGAAGAGACTCCTCCCAGTGGCCTTTTGTCCAAGGTGGTGCGGTTTGTGCGCAACCCTACGGTGAACTGGACCGATCTGGATTCGATCGAAACGGATCGTGAAAGCCAATACAGCAAGCAGATGCTCAAGGAGCTGATTGAGCGCAAGCGGCGCAACGACTTCGTGCGTCGGCGCGAGTTCGACCAATTGCGAAAGCTGCGCCAACGCGATGTGCTTTCAGGTCAGCGGACGGAAGACCCGGCAGCACGCCCTTCCTTCTTTCAGAGTAGCCTCATGTCGGCCCACGACAGGGCTGGCACGATCAAGAAGATCGACGAGATTGAGGCACAGATGTCTATGCAATGGTGGAAGAGCAAACAAGGCGTCAGCGCTCCCGTTGTGCCCAAGGGGCCGCAGCCGCCTGAGGGCGGCTCTGCAGGGTCCGACGATTCACTCGCCGGCGGCCCGGCATTCGCGCCCACAGCGCCTCTTTCCTTACCCGCCGATCTGGGGGAGCCGGCCTCGCCGCTGTTTGCGGACGACAGCATGTCTATCTCGGCGTTCGGCAGCGGCACGCCGACCGGTGCTGCGCGATCCGGTCAGGCAGAGTCCGGCGTTCCCGCCTCTCCTCCCGCTTCCCCTGGACTACAGCGATTTGTGCACGAACCGGATCTCGAAGAAGCGGCCATCTTGTTTGCCAACGGCGACCATGAAGGTGCCGCAGCGGGGCTTCAAGACGTGCTGGGGCAGCATGTCAACGATCCGCCCGAGCAGCTGTTTGAACTGTGGATGACCTTGTTCGATCTGTACCGGGCCACGGGGCAGCAAGAGGGATTTGACGCGCTGTCTATTAACTTTGCCGCGCGGTTTGATCGCTCGGCACCGCTTTGGTTTTCTATGCCATCGCAACTGGGGATGGTCGAGTTACCCCCATCTGACGCGGCGCCCGCCAAACGTGACTTCGCTTGGAATGCACCGCCCCAAATCACCATGCAGTCCGTCGCGGCTCTCCAAGTGGCACTCGGGCGCGCTGTTTCGCCCTGGACCATGACCTGGTCCCGGTTGACGAACATCGACGACGCTGCGGTGCCTCTACTCGCCACTGAGTTCGACCGCTGGGCCGGGCAGGCGGGCCAGATCACGTTTGTGGGGGCTGACCGCCTACAGGGCGTGCTTGAGGCGCATACCCAGTCGGGCGATCGCGCTCAGAACCCGGAATGGTGGCGTTTGCGCATGGCGGCCCTGCGGTTTATGGGGCGGGTAGATGAATTTGAAATGGTGGCGCTGGACTATTGCGTCACCTACGAGGTGTCCCC
>JBQMQB010000098.1:5696-7957 GCA_052172715.1 Giesbergeria sp.
CAGGTGTGCTGCGAGCGCCTCATTCGCGTCGATTTTTCAGCGGCCGGTTCAGTGCTCAACTGGGCGGCCGAGCAACAGGCGCAGGGGCGTGTCGTGCAGTTTCTGAACCTGCACCGCCTGGTGGCAGTGTTCTTTAACGTGGTGGGGATCAACGAGCACAGTTGGGTAGTGGCCCGCAAGGACTGAGATCTCTTTCTGCGGCGCAGCGGATCCGCTGCGCCCATGTTGGCGGTAAATACTTGAACCTGTGCGCTTGCACCCCATATGCGCCGGTTATGGACTCTTCAAATAGCTCGCCGGTCTTTCACGGCACCACCATTCTCAGCGTGCGGCGCCAGACGCCTACCGGTATGCAAGTCGCCATTGGCGGCGACGGCCAGGTCACGCTGGGCAACATCGTTGTAAAAGGCACAGCGCGCAAGATTCGCCGACTGCACCACGGCAAAGTGCTGGCCGGTTTTGCCGGCGCCACGGCAGACGCGTTTACGCTGTTCGAGCGCTTTGAGGCCAAACTGGAAAAGCACCAAGGCCAACTGGTGCGCGCGGCCATCGAACTTACCAAGGACTGGCGCACCGACCGCGTGCTGCGCCGTCTTGAAGCCATGCTGGCCGTGGCAGACCTGGAAGCCTCGCTCATCATCACCGGCAACGGCGATGTATTGGAGCCGGAGCAGGGAATCGTCGCCATTGGCTCCGGCGGCGCCTACGCGCACTCGGCGGCCAAGGCGCTGCTGCAGAACACCGAACTGGCGCCTGCCGACATCGTAAAGAAGTCGCTGGAGATTGCCGGTGAGCTGTGTATCTACACCAACATGCACCACACCATCGAGACGCTCTGAGTAGTCAGGTCTCGATTTGCTATCTTAAATATAGCTATTGACGCTTGTCTTGTAAGCGCCAATAGCCAAAAAAGCCAAAACTCCATGTCTTCCATGACCCCGCAGGAGATCGTCTCCGAACTCGACCGACACATCGTCGGCCAGGCTGCTGCCAAACGTGCTGTCGCCATTGCGCTGCGCAACCGTTGGCGCCGCCAGCAAGTGGCGGTCGAACTGCGCCACGAGATCACGCCCAAGAATATTCTGATGATTGGCCCCACCGGTGTCGGCAAGACCGAAATCGCGCGCCGCCTGGCACGCCTGGCCGATGCGCCGTTCGTCAAGGTGGAGGCAACCAAGTTCACCGAGGTCGGTTATGTGGGCAAGGACGTGGACGCCATCATTCGCGACCTGGCCGAGATAGCGGTCAAGCAGCAGCGCGAAATTCACACCCGCCAGGTGCGCACACGCGCCGAAGATGCTGCGGAAGAGCGTTTGCTCGACGCCTTGCTGCCACCCGCCCGTACCGGGGAGGTTAGCGAAGACAGCACCACGCGCCAGGTGTTTCGCAAAAAACTGCGCGAGGGTGAGCTCGATGCGCGCGAAATCGAAATTGAAGTGGCCGACGCCCGCCCGCAGCTCGAAATCATGGGGCCGCAGGGCATGGACGAAATGGCCGAGCAGCTGCGCGGCATGTTCAGCCAGATGGGCCAGGAGAGGCGCCACAAGCGCAAGTTGCCAATCGCCGAAGCGCGGCGGCTGCTGATCGACGAAGAAGCTGCCAAACTTGTCAACGAAGACGACATCAAGACCCAGGCGCTGGCCAATGCCGAGCAGAACGGCATCGTCTTCATCGACGAGATCGACAAAGTTGCCTCGCGCCAGGACACCGGCGGTGCCGAAGTGTCACGCCAGGGCGTGCAGCGCGACCTGTTGCCACTGGTGGAAGGCACTACGGTGTCTACCAAATACGGCATGGTCAAGACCGACCACATCCTGTTCATTGCCTCGGGGGCCTTTCACCTTGCCAAGCCCAGCGACTTGATTCCGGAATTGCAAGGGCGCTTTCCCATCCGTGTCGAGCTCGAATCGCTCTCGGTGCAGGATTTTGAAGCCATTCTCATGGCGACCGACGCCTCGTTGGTGCGACAGTACCAGGCGCTTCTGGCCACCGAAGGTGTGGTGCTGGAGTTCACGCCTGAAGGCGTTACGCGGCTGGCGCGCATTGCCTTCGAGGTCAACGAGCGCACCGAAAACATCGGTGCGCGGCGCCTCGCCACCGTAATGGAGCGTTTGCTCGACGACGTAAGCTTTGATGCAGCGCACCGCAGCGGGCAGACCGTGTGTATCGATGCGGCCTACGTTGACGAGCGCCTTGAGGCCCTAAGCCAGGACGAAGACCTCTCGCGCTTTATCCTCTAAGTGGGGGCAAGCCCTTGGAGA
>JBQMQB010000099.1:0-7898 GCA_052172715.1 Giesbergeria sp.
ATTGACCCATTCGCTTCGTGACCGATTACCCCGCTTTCCTGCGTGCCCAGGCCGCCACCCAGACGCGCAGCATTGCCAGCTACCAGGACGCGGGCGAACAGCTTTGGCTCAAAAAGGCCGGGCCGCGCAATGGCAGCGGTCGCTACCGGCTGATGGGCGCACTCGCCACCCTGCTGCGCCTGCCACTGCTCACCCCGGTACCCAACCTTGGTGGCCCGCAAGCCATTGCCACCGAAGCGCGTCGCCTGCGTGAGCTGGCAGCCCTGGGCATCCACGTGCCAGAGCTGCTCGCTGTGCAGCCCGATGCCTTGCTGCTGCGCCACCTGGGCGTTCCCGGCAAGCCGACGCCTTCGCTGGCCAACGAAATGCGCGACGCTGTGCCGACTGGTGCGGCTGCGGTGCTTGCGCTGTGGCAGCAAGGTCTGGCCGCCATTGGCCAGGTCCACGCGAGCGGCAGCTGCCTGAGCCAGGCCTTTGCGCGCAATCTGGTGCGCTGCGCCGACGGCCAGGTCGGTTTCATCGATTTCGAGGACGACCCGACCAGCGTGCTACCGCTGGCGCTGTGCCAGGCACGCGATGCGCTGTGTTTTGCCCACTCCAGCGCACTGGCGCTGCATGAGGCGAATGCACTGACGACTGCCCGCCCCTTGTGGAACTCGTGGCTGACGCAAGGCGCGCCAGCCATGCAGGCAGCCGTGGCCGCTGGCGCTGCGCGCCTGGGCTGGCTGCGCCATTTGCCCACCGACCGCCGCCTGGGCCGCGACCTGCAACGGGCGCGCACAGCGCACGACCTACTGGCGCCGTGCAGCACACCATGAACCGCAAAGGGCTTCCTGCGCAACTCCCCGCGTAGAGTGATGCGGGACATCCTAAACTTCGATCGTCGCCCACACCATTTCGAACTTTGGTCGTTGGGCAGCTGGGTGATCCCCCTTTTTGTTGCACCGCCTTACCTCAAAATGACCCAAGCGCCTGCCGACCCCATTGCCATGAGCCCTTCCACGATTTACCACAACCCCCAGTGCAGCACCTCCCGCAAGGCGCTGGCCCTGCTGCGCGAGCGCGGCCTCACGCCGCAGATCGTGGACTACCTTGAGCACCCGCCGACACGCGCCACGCTCGCCGCCCTGATCGCCGCCAGCGGCCGTCCAGTGAGCGATTTCGTGCGCCGCAAGGAAGCTGCATTCGACGAACTGGGGCTGGGCGAACCCAGCGTGACGGACGCGCAGCGACTCGACGCCCTCGCCGCCCACCCCCGCTTGCTGGAGCGGCCCATCGTTGTCACCGCGCTCGGCACCCGCCTGGCACGCCCGCTGGAGAGCGTGATCGACATCCTGCCACCAGCGCCCTGACGCACCGCCACAATGCGCCCGCTGGCCCGCCACGTCTTGCTGCTGGGCTGTGGCCAGACGCTGGGGTACGCTTCGTCGTACTACCTGCCAGCGCTGCTCGCAAAACCGATGGCGCGAGACACCGGGTTGCCCCTCGCCTGGATCTTTGCCGCCTTTTCGCTGGCCCTGATCGTCTCGGCCCTGGTCGGCCCGGCGCTGGGCCGCCTTGTCGACCGCCGCGGTGGTCGCCGCGTGCTGATGCAGAGCAACCTGCTGTTTGCCGCAGGCCTGCTGGCACTCGCCGCCGCGCAAGGCCCGGTGGGCGTGTTTGCTGCCTGGAGCGTGCTCGGGCTGGCGATGGGGGCGGGCCTGTACGAATCGGCTTTTTCAACCCTCGTGGGCCTGCATGGGCAAGCGGCGCGCAGCGGCATTACCGGCATCACCCTGCTGGGCGGCTTTGCCAGCACCCTGGGCTGGCCGCTGAGCGCGTGGATGGAAGCGCAGTGGGGTTGGCGCGGCGCCTGCATGGGCTGGGCGGTACTGCACCTGCTGGTGGGCCTGCCGCTGCACGCCTGGCTCCCGCGCCGGATACCGGGTCACACGGGCGATTCGCCCAGCACCAAGGCGGCGCCCAAACCGAACGCCGCGTCGGCCACCGACCAACGCTACGAATCCGGTCACCACACCGCGCCTTCCGCTCTGTCGGCGGCCCGCGCCAGGCGCACCACGCTGCTGCTCTCTGGAGTGTTTGCCATCGCCTGGTTTGGCAGTACGGCGCTGGCCACCCACTTGCCGCGTTTGCTTGAACTCTCCGGTCTGGCGCTGCCGCACGCGGTGGCGGTGGCCTCGCTTGTGGGGCCGGCGCAGGTCGTGGGGCGCTTGCTCGATTTCGGCATGGTGCGGCGGCTGCACCCGCTGCTGACGGCCAAGTTGGCGGCAGCAGCGCATCCGCTGGGGGCCGCGCTGCTGCTGGTACTGGGCGCACCGGCCGCGCTGGCGTTCACGCTGCTCCACGGCGCAGGCAATGGCGTGTTGACCATTGCCAAGGGCACGCTTCCACTCTTGTACTTTGGCACCGCGGGCTATGGCGAGCGCCAGGGCGTGCTGATGCTGCCGGCGCGCATCGGCCAGGCGCTGGCGCCCGTGGTGTTTGGCGCGCTGATGGAACGGGTGGGCGTGGCCGCCGTGCTGCTCACCACGGTGCTGGGCCTACTTGCCTGGCTCGCGCTGGCCGCGCTTGGGGAACCGCCTACGCGTGAGCAGGCTCCCAACACGCCATGACCAAAACCCTGCACCCGCCCCCATGGCGCGCTGCCGCCAGCGCCCTGCTCGCCAGCCTGCTGCTGGGCGGCTGCGCCCAAGGCGGTGGCGATCTGGCGTACTACTGGCAATCGCTTAGCGGCCACATGCAGCTCATGCGCGCCGCCGATGATGTCGACGCGTGGATCGCCGACCCCGCGACTCCCCCCGCCCTGCGCCAGCGCCTGCTGGTGGCAAAGCGGGCGCGCGCCTTTGCGGTGCGCGAACTGCATTTGCCCGACAACGCCAGCTACCACCGCTATGCCGATCTGAAGCGCAAGAGCGCCGTCTGGAACGTGGTGGCGGCGCCGCCCTACTCGCTCACGCTGCACACCTGGTGCTTTCCGGTGCTCGGCTGCGTGGGCTACCGCGGCTACTTCAACCAGAACGACGCCAAGGCCGAGGCTGCGCGCCTCGCTGCCACGGGCCTGGAAGTAGATGTGTACGGCGTGCCGGCCTATTCCACGCTGGGGGCCATGAATTGGGCCGGCGGCGACCCGCTGCTCAATACCTTTGTGGAATGGCCAGAGGGCGATTTCGTCCGCTTGTTGTTCCACGAGCTGGCGCACCAAGTGGTCTATGCCGACGGTGACACGCTGTTCAACGAGTCTTTTGCCACTGCCGTAGGCCGCATCGGTGGTGCAGCCTGGCTGGCAACCGAAGCGAGCGCCACCGCCCGCGCCGAATTTGCCGCCAGCGAGACACGCCGCGAGGCGTTTCGCCAGCTCACGCGCACCACACGCGCCCGGCTGGCAGAAATCTACGCATCAAAAGAGGATCTTGGGCAGGATGAACAAGCGCTAGGCGCTATGAAAACAGAAGTAATGCAGCAGTTCCAAGCGAGCTATGTCGAAATGGCCTCGGGCTGGCACCTGCCGCCGACGCAGCGCGCGGGCTACGACCACTGGGTCGCCACAGCCAACAACGCCAGCTTTGGCGCGCAAGCGGCTTACGACGAACTGGTGCCGGCGTTTGAAGCCTTGTTCGAGCAGTCGGGGCACGATTGGCCCAAGTTTTATGATGCGGTCAAAACTCTGGCCGACCAGAGCGCGGATCAGCGCCTGGCGGCCCTGCGTGCCCTGCTCCCACCGACCGACTTTGCTACAAAGGACCTGCCCCGTGTCTGACATTCAAATACAACGCCAGCACCAGCTCGGTTTGCACAAGGCGCGCGAGGTCGTTCTGCAATGGGCAGAAAAGGCAGAGGCCAAGTTCGACATGGAATGCACCTACGAAGAGGGCAATGAACAGGACACGCTGTACTTCACCCGCGCCGGCATCAAGGGCACGCTGGAGGTCTGCGCCGACCGTTTCGATTTTCAGGCACAACTCGGCTTTTTGGTGAGCGCGTTCAAGAGCAGCATCGAAGCCGAGCTCATCGAACAACTTGATTCTTTGCTTGTGCCCACGTCGGCAGGCAAACGCAAGGCGGCGACAAAAACGCCCACGAAAACTCCAACCAAGGCGCGCACAAAGAAATAGCGCACAAAAAAGCCCCGCACGCGGGGCAGTTTTGCTAGCCAAGGCCGAGCAACGGCCTGGCAGGCGACGGCTCAGCCGCCCTTTTTCGAGCGCTTGCCCGGGTTTTTCTTGCTGCGCGTGGCGACGCCACGCTCCAGGCTCACACGCTGGCCACGGCCTGCCGTAGGCACGCTCGTACCGGGCAGCGGCTTGGGCTGGGGGGTGAATTTACGGTCAGCTTCAGTAACGATCTTGTTGCCCATGGCGAATCTCGGTGAAAAGGTGGGAAAACCGCTATTAGGCCATAGCCTGCGGGCGGGGTGCGCTGGCTCAGCTAAGCGAGGTGATCAGATCGATGTACTGCTGGCGCGCGGCGTCCTGCTCGGTGCCTTTGAGCTTGGCCCAGGCGTCCCACTTGGCACGGCCCACCATGTCTGAAAAACTAGGCTTCTTCTCGGCGTTGTCGCCGCTCGTCGCCTGCTTGTACAGCGCGTAGATTTGCAACAGCGTGGAGTTGTCGGGGCGCTCGCTCAAATTTTTTGATTGGGCAACGGAGGCTTCGAAACGGTCGTTCAGGTCGGACATGCAATGCTCCTGGGCAATGGAGGTTGGGGAAAGAACGGGGACAGCAAAGACGCCATCCCGCGTATCTTGCGCATATCTTATGGGTTGCGCGTGGACAATCGTCTACACACGGCCTTGCAGTTGACTCGCGCAGGCCATTCTTCACTCTCCAGGACGCCCCACATCATGGTGACCCGCACCCTTCGCACTACGTCCCGCACGGGCGACAGCACCACCTCCGGTAAGGCCACAGACGCCCACCCTGCTGCGAGCCGCGCACTCAGCGCCGCTGCAGCTCTTTTGAATTCACCCTCCGGCGCGATGGCCCGAGAGGCCGCGCGCAATGTAGAGAAAACCGTGCGCCGCGCCGCCAGTGGCATGCTGGGCCTCTCAGGCGAACGCATGAGCAAGGTCGATACTGCCTGGTTGCGCATGGACTGCCCGACAAACCTGATGCTTATCAACGGCGTCTGGGCCGTCTCCCCCGGTATCACGCTTGAGCAACTGCGCGAGCGCGCCGGCCAGCGCCTCACACAGTACCCCCGCTTTCGCCAGCGCGTGGTCGAAGACGCCGCTGGCGCCACCTGGGTCGAAGACGACCATTTCGACATTGATGCCCATGTCGAACCGCTCACTCTCAAGCGCAAGCGCGGCCAGACGCACCAGCAGGCGCTCGCCGAAGCCGTGGGGCGCTTCGCGACAGTGCCTCTAAATGCTCGCCGCCCGTTGTGGCATTTCTATCTGGTAGAAGATTTCGTCGGAGAAGACGGCCAGGCAGGCAGCGCACTCATCGTGCGCATTCACCACTGCATTGCCGACGGCATCGCACTGATGTGGGTGATCATGTCGCTGGTGGACGGCGGCTCCGAGCCACCCAAGCGCCAGCACCGCACGTCGGCAAGTACCGAAGACTGGCTCTCCGACGCGCTCATCAAGCCGCTTACCGGACTCACGGTGCGCGCCCTCGACTTTGCCGGCGAAGGCGCAGCGCGCTCGCTGCACGCCTTGCTTGACCCCGAGAAGGTCATGCAGCATGGCCTCGCCGGCTCAGCCGATGCCGCGCGCATGGCCTGGCAGGTGCTGAACGACGCGGCCGCGCTGGCACTCATGCCAGACGACTCGCCCAGCCGCCTCAAGGGCGACCCGGGCACCGCCAAACGTGTCGCCTGGTGCCCGCCGCTGCCGCTCGACGACGTCAAGGCTGTTGGCCGCGCACTGGGCTGTTCGGTGAACGACGTACTGCTCTCCTGCGTAGCGGGGGCCATCGGCGGCTATCTGCGCGACTGCGGCGACGACACCACCGGCAAAGAGATTCGCGCCATGATTCCGGTCAACCTGCGCCCCATGGAAGAAGCCTGGAAGCTGGGCAACCACTTTGGCCTGGCACCACTGGTGCTGCCGATTGGCTTGGAGAACCCGATCGAGCGCATCTACGAAGTGCGCCATCGCATGGGCGCGCTCAAAGGCAGCACACAGCCGCTGCTGGCCTTTGGCTTGCTGGCCGTGGCGGGGCTGTTGGTAAAACCGGCGCAGGAGGCTCTATTGAACCTGTTCAGCCGCAAGACAACCGCCGTGATGACCAACGTGCCCGGCCCGCGTGAGCCGATAACCATTTGCGGCTCAAGCGTCACACAGTGCATGTTCTGGGTGCCGCAGACGGGGAGCGTGGGGCTGGGCGTTTCCATCCTGAGCTACGGCGGCGGCGTGCAATTTGGAGTGATCACGGACACCGTGCTGTGCCCGGAGCCGCAGCGCATCATTGATGCCTTTGCACCTGAGTTCGAGACACTCGCCACGATCACTCTGATGCTGCCGTGGGGGCCAGAGGAATAAACCGCATGCGGGTGCGCGCTTGGACACTCGGCGTGCTGCTCGCCTGCGGGGGCGCTTCTGCCGAAGTCGTCCAGGACGACACAGAACAGCCCTACGCGGTGCGCATCGCCGAAGGCCAGAGCCTGCGTGAGGCGCTCGACGCAGCCACCCCCATCCACCAGGACGGCAAAAAGTTTCATGGCTACACCGCATGGAATGTGCATTGGAACTTCTGGTGGCACAGCGACGGCGCGGGGCGGTGCCGCATCACCCGTGTGCGCACCCGCCTCACCACCACCGTGCAGCTGCCGCAGCTTTACGGCGGGACCGCCGTCCAGCGCGCTGCATTTGAGCGCTACGCAAAAGCCTTGCGCCACCACGAACTGGGCCATGTGCAATGGGGACGCGATGCTGCGCAGGCTATCGATCGGGGCATTGCCGCCTTGCCCGAAGCGGCCAACTGCACGGCATTGGAGCGAGACGCCAATGCGCTAGGCAAGCGCCTGTTGGCGGACCATGTGTTGCGAGAGCCAGAGTACGACCGCAACACGAGGCACGGCGCCACGCAGGGCGCCCTGCTAGAAAACTGAATGCTATATATTCAATAGCTACTAGCGCTTACTGAATAAGCGCTAGAGCAATAAATTACTAAGAACTCAATCCCTGCACCGCCTGGAACAGCGCCTGCCGCGCCTGGCTGATGATCTGCCCACGCCAGGCATCGGTATCGGTGTAGAACGCGGCGAACATGTCGGCCTTGATGTGCGCTGCCTGCTCGGCCGGCGCCTCCGGATGCTGGTGCAGCCAGTGCTCGGCGCGCAGGGCCTGGAGCATTTGCAGGATGGGCAGCGTGCCGTATTCAAGCGCAATGCCGGTGTACTCGGCCTGCGGGCATTCGCCGTAGATGGCAGTCCACATCAGCCCGGTGAGCCGGGCCGAGCTGGACGTTCCGTCGTAGATCGAGGTCACCGGGGTGGCGCCACCGCCATCCCACCAGGCACGCGCACGCGCCACCGCTTGCGCGTCGTCGCCACCGGCGTAAATGCGCTCGCCAATGCCGCTTGGGCCAAGGCCTGTGTGCAGGTCTATCCAGCCAATACGCCGGGCAGTGGCGCCGTGCGTGCGCAGCACGCTGCGCAGCGTGCGGTGGCTCCAGGTGGGCGCGTGGCCGCCAAAGAACATGCCACCTTCAAACTCGTACTGCCCGGCCGAGACTGCGGCCTGCCAGGCGGCCTCGCCCTTGGTGGCGAGGTAGTGCTCCACGGCCGCCTGGTTCTGCGCGCTGGGCGGCCATTCGCGCGGCAACAGCAGCGGCGCAATCTCGCGGTAGCCTGGGTTCACGGGCAGAGGTTTGCTGAAGTCCAGGAAATTGCGGTTCAGGTCGACGTTTTCGTGCGTGGTGCGGCGCAGGTGCGAGAAGCCGTAGGGGTT
>JBQMQB010000100.1:0-7870 GCA_052172715.1 Giesbergeria sp.
CGCCGATTGCTTGTGCCCACGAATGACGATGGGGGTATCTGCCCCAATGCCGTAGGTGCGGGCACGCTCGCACCACGCGGAGGCTTCGGTCTGCAGTTCTTGCCAGGTGAGGGTGCGGTCGCGTGCCATGACGGCGACTGCATCAGGTTTGGTGGCCAGGTCGGCGAAAACGCCAGCGGCAAAATCAAAATGCATGGATTGCGTGCGGGTGGGATGCTCAGCAGTGCGCCGCAACGTAGGTGGACAGCGTGCGCAGGGAGTACAGGTGTTCTTCCACTTCGGTGAGGGGGATGGTGCAGCCAAAGCGCCCTTCGATGGCCAGCATCAGGTCCACGGCTGCGACAGAATCGAGCAGGCCCGATTCCAGAAGCAAGGTGTCCGGGGTCACCCTTTTAAGGATGGCCGCATGCACCATGTCGGCCAGTTGTTCTTCAATTTCAGATTGCGTCATGGGGATCGATTAGAAAGCTGGGAGTAAGAGGGGAATCACACATCGCGCGTGATCGGCATGCCGAGGACCACGCTGGAGAGGCTTCCAAGAATGCGGTCGTCGTTGATCATTACGGTGGCCGAATGGGCATCACGAATGTGGCGGCTGAGGTAAAACTCGCCTTCTTCCATATACCCCTTGATGCCGCAAATGCGAAGCGCAATGTCGGTGGCGCGCACCACCAGTTCGGATGCGCCGATTTTGAGGGTGTTGTAGCTCACCATCCGGTCTGTGGCCGTGGCGCTGGGGTGCTGGCCTTCATACAGCGCCAGGTTTGCAGCAATCATGGCCCGCATTTGTTGAACCAGGGCCTCGCCCTCAGCCAAGCGGAGGTTGGAGACCGGGTTGAGCGGCACCCCAGCGCGGTTGCGCGAACGCAGGAAGGCGCGTGCACGCGCGATGGCCGAGGCTGCGATCCCCAGCCACACAGAGCCCAGGAGAATGTGGGACGTTGGCAGCAGAGTCTGCGACATGGCGTTGGCAAACAGGTCGGGAAACACCTGCTCTTTGGCGCAATGCGCGTACAGGTCGTAGCGTTCGGTGCATGCGCCGCGCATGCCTATGGGGTTCCAAAGCTTAGAGCCAGTGAGCGTGGTCTGTTCGCGCAGTGTCGCCACCAGCGCCTGGTCCGATGCGGCCGCGTCTGGCGCGCGCCGGGCGGAGATCAAAAAGATGTCCGCTGCGAGCGCATACGAAATCACCGAACCGTGCTTTTCCAAATGCAGCCCGTCGTCCCGCTCATCGAGGAAGCACACGCTGTGGCGAATTGCGCCGCCGGTCGCACCCTCGGTGGTGGCCGATGCGATCAGGCTTTGCTCGCGTGCCATGCGGCCCAGCAGGTGCTGGTGCCATTCGCTGTCCAGTGCGTGGCGTATGGCCACCGCGGCTTGCGATTGGTGCATGGCGAAGATTAGGCCGGTCGACGCGCAGCTCTCGGCCAGGGCGCGGCACACGTTGGCCACTTGGCGAAGTGAAAGCTCGGGCCCCCCGAAACGCTGGGGCACCAACAACCCCAGCAGCTGCTCGGCTCGCAGGGAGTCGAGGGCGTGCTGTGGGATCCGCCCCTCTTTGTCGACGCTGTCTGCATGCTCGGCGGCAACGGCTGCGCTGGTGGCAGCTGCGCAGGCCATAGTTTCGGGTGAAAGCGCTGTGGTAACTGGGTTCATGCCGAAGAAGCTAAGGGTCAATCTTGTATTGTCCCCTGGCAAACTACCCGATGAAAAGGGCAATGTTTAAAGCTTAGGGGTCCGATGGGGGTTTGCACCACTCGGCCTCAGGCTGTGGAGGCCCGAATCTTAGGTATACGACCCCCAGGAGTACGGCAGCGTCAGCTCTTCATCGGCCCGGCTAAGCAGCCAGGGGTCGATGGCAAACGCCACAATGCGGTCGGCACCGTAGCTGCGAGCGATCTCCATTTGTGCGCTGATGCGTGAACTGGATGCCGCCTTGGCGCGGAACGCGTTGTTGGTGTTGGGAAGTGCCGGAAGTTGTTCGAACAGCTCAACGATCAGATCGAAAGGCACGCCGCGGTCGTGCAGCAGTGTGCGCAAGGGGTCCAGTCCCTCGTAATTTTTAAGTCCGGCCACCCCAACTCCGTCTTGCAGCATGGGGCGCAGGGTGACTTGGTCAAGGATCTCGCTCCACAGACCTGCCAAGGTGCCGGTTGTGTCAAGGCTGCTATAGAACGTGGACAGCGCGAGCGGCTGCGCCGAGCGTTTGCTGGCCGTGGCCGCAATGGCGCTCAACCAGGGCATAAGCAGCTCCCTGCGCTGCGGGGTGGCCCAGTTGTACTGGTCCAGTTCGTAGGGTAAGTACCAGCCTTGAAAACCCGCCTGCGCAGGCCACCGGCTTGATTCCATTGTGTCGATGCAGTTTGCCTGCGTGTCTGTCAGAAACGATTCCAACCGACGCGTTTGGTTACCGCGCAAGGCATTCCACCAGCCCTCGTTGTAAGGCAGGCCAACCCGGATGCCTATGCCAAGCTTGGCACCCTCGTCAAATATCAATTGGATCAGCGACTCCGGCATCGTCCAGGGATAGCTGCCGCCATAAAGGGCGCTCCATTGCAGGATGATTTCGTTGCACCCCAGATCGCGCGTGATCTTGAGGCGCCGCTGCCATTCTTCGAGCGACAGGTTTTCGTAGGCTTGCCACGGCTGCAAGAAGGTGGCTTGGTACTTTTCCGAGGAGCTGCCGCCGCCCGCGCATCCCGCCAGCAGTGTGGCGGCGGCCATTGTCAGCCAGGCGCGGCGGGTGTGCGCGGTCTCAAGGGCGGTGTTAGGGGTGTCTTGAGTGAACATGGTGTGCCTGTGCTGTCGCGTGTGTGCAGCATAGCCGTGCACGGCAAAGTCTGCAGGGCTGCGCGCGGCGTGCTGCGCCCCGTGCTATCTTGCGCGACTCGCCTTTAACTGCACGGTTCTTCTCATGCTTGCCAAACGCATCATCCCCTGCCTTGACGTGACCGGTGGCCGCGTCGTCAAGGGCGTCAATTTTGTCGAACTGCGCGACGCCGGCGACCCGGTGGAGATCGCCGCGCGCTACAACGCCCAGGGCGCAGACGAGCTGACGTTCCTCGACATCACCGCCACCAGCGATGGGCGCGATCTGATCTTGCACATCATCGAGGCGGTGGCCAGCCAGGTTTTCATTCCGTTGACCGTGGGCGGCGGCGTACGCACGGTGGAGGATGTGCGCCGCCTGCTGAATGCGGGGGCTGACAAGACGAGCTTCAACTCGGCCGCCATTGCCGATCCGGACGTGATTAACGCTGCCTCCGACCGCTACGGCGCCCAGTGCATCGTGGTTGCCATCGATGCCAAACGCCGCAGCCTTGCGGATGCGCAGCGCATGGGCCCGCATGGCCACCCAATCGGGCCGGGCTGGGATGTGTTCAGCCACGGCGGGCGCAAGAACACCGGACTTGATGCGGTGCAGTGGGCGCGCGAAATGGCGGAGCGCGGTGCCGGTGAAATCCTGCTCACCAGCATGGACCGTGACGGCACCAAGTCTGGCTTCGACCTAGAACTCACGCGCACCGTGAGCGATGCCATTAGCGTGCCCGTCATCGCTTCAGGTGGTGTGGGGACGTTGGACCACTTGTGCGACGGCATCCAGATCGGTGGTGCTGATGCGGTGCTTGCTGCCAGCATCTTCCACTACGGTGAGTTCACCGTGCAGCAGGCCAAGCAGGTCATGGCCGCGCGGGGCATTCCGGTGCGGTTGGAATGATGGAGCAGGTGATGAGGTGAGAAATTTGCAAGAAAATGGCTGATAACGCTTATGTAGTAAGCGCTAACAGCTATTAAAAATATAGCATTTAACTGTCTGCAATCGCCTCACGCACCGCGGCTACTTGGCGGCGTGAGACCATGATCGGCTCGGCTAGGCCTGCCAGCCGCACCGCCCAGCCTTCGCCTTCTTCTGCATCAAAGTGCTTCTCCAGTGCGCGCACTGCACGGCGCGCCACCAAGGCGTTGCGGTGCACACGCATCAGGTGGTCTGCGTGGCGTGTTTCCAGTTCGGCCAGGGTGCTGTCGAGCACGTAGCTGCGCGCGGCGGTGCGCACAGTCACATATTTGAGCTCGGCCTTGCAGACCAGCACCTCGGCCAGCGGCACGCGCTCGGTGCGGCCCAGATCCTGAATCAACAGGCTCTCGCCGGGCGATTTGGGCTGGACCGGCGCAGAGCCCGCATGGCCAGCCAGTTCGCGCAGACGCTGCACTTTGGACAAGGCTTGCTGCAGGCGTGCTAGGCGCACGGGCTTGGTGAGGTAGTCGACCGCGTCGAGCTCAAAAGCACTCAGGGCGTGTTCCGTGTGCGCCGTCACAAACACAATCGCCGGTGCCCAGGCCATGGCGCACACCCGGTGCGCCAGTGTCAGGCCGTCGAGCCCGGGCATGTGGATGTCAAGCAGCAGCATGTCAAAACCGCGCCCATCGCTGGGCATGAGGAGGGCCAGCGCTTCTGCGCTGCTGGCTGCCTCCGTAACCCGATGCGGCGGCATGGCGCCGCAGTCGGCCAATAGTGTGGCGAGGCGCTTGCGCGCCAGTGCCTCGTCGTCGATTACCAAAATATTCATGGCGTGCGCCCCCCCCTCGTTGGGCGTGTATGGCCGACCGCCTGCTCGCCGCGTGCCGACGGTAGTGACAACCGTACTTCGTAGAGACCGCCTCGCACCCCTGCACTGAACTCGGCCTGCACGTCGTGCAGCAGCGCCAGGCGGGCACGCACGTTGGCCAGTGCAATGCCGTGGCCGGGCGCAGCCTCACCAGTGCGCGCACTCTCTGCAGGCAGTGTGTTGGCGATACGCACGACGACGCGGCTGCCGCGCAGCTCGGTGCAGACGCGCAGGCGCCCGCCCCAGCTGCTGGGCTCCACACCGTGCTTGACGGCGTTTTCCACCAGCGGCTGAAGCAAGAGTGGCGGCAGCAACGCCGTGCCCGCGCGCGGGTCGATGTGCCATTCGATCTGCATGCGCTCACCAAAGCGCACCTGCTCGATGGCGAGATAGCGCTGTGCCAGCACCAGCTCTTCGGCCAGAGTGACGGTTTCGCCTTGTTCTACCAGTGCATGGCGAAACAGATCGCTCAGGTCTTCGAGCAGCGATTCGGCTTTGGCCGGCTCTTCGCGCACCAGCGCAATCGCGCTGTTGAGTGTGTTGAACAAAAAATGTGGGCGAATGCGCGATTGCAGTTCTGTCAGCCGCGCCGTCGTCGCCGCCGGCGTGCGCCCACGGGCGCGCAAGGCCAGGGCAGCCACCAGCAGGGCCGCCAACAGAGCGCCACTGGCTGCACTGGCCCACCAGGGAGGCTCAATGGCCACGCGCACTACGGCCAGAATGGAGCAGGCCCCTAGACCGGCCAGTGCGCCCAGCAGCACGCCAATGGCCCATTGCACCAGCGCAGGAAGGCGTATGAGCAGGCGCTTGGTGCTGCAGGCAACCACCAGCCAGGCCAGGGTGGCGGGCAAGGCGCCGCCGGTGAGCAGCGAGATGCGCGCCAGCCAATCGGTCGGGCTTTGCGAGCCAAACATGGCACCTACTGCGAGCACCAATTCCACAAACAGCACAGCGCGCAGCACCACGCCCAAGTCGCAGGCGTCGAACACCAGCACGCGTGCGCGTTCGTGCGACTTCTGCGCTGGTTCGGGTACACCCGGAAGGGTCGATAAAATTTGCGTCTCTTGCATTGCGGCATCCGGGTGGTCCGGCTGTCGTGGGTGCACGATTATTGCCCTGCCATGCCTACCAGCCAAGACCAGAATTCGCCCGTCAGCAACGCCGCTGCCGCCTCGGCCAACCAGCTCGACACCAAGGCCCAAGCCTGGTCGGCGCTGTTTTCCGAACCTATGAGCGATCTGGTCAAGCGCTACACCGCCAGCGTGTTCTTTGACCAGCGCCTGTGGCAGGCCGACATTGAGGGGAGCCTTGCGCACGCCGAGATGCTCGCTGCACAGGGCATCATTGCTGGCGCCGACCATGCCGACATCGTGCGCGGCCTGGGCCAAATTCGCGCTGAAATCGAGGCTGGACAGTTCGACTGGAAGCTCGACCTGGAAGACGTTCACCTCAACATCGAAGCGCGCCTGACACAGCTTGTTGGCGACCCCGGCAAGCGCTTGCACACGGGCCGCAGCCGCAACGACCAGGTTGCCACCGACGTTCGCCTGTGGCTGCGCGGCGAAATCGACCTGATTGGCGCGCTGCTTTCAGACCTGCAACGTGCTCTGGTAGAGGTGGCCAGCCGCAACGTGGAAGTCATCCTGCCCGGCTTCACCCACCTGCAGGTGGCGCAGCCGGTGAGTTTTGCCCACCACCTGTTGGCCTACGTGGAAATGTTCGCCCGCGACTTTGAGCGCATGCAGGACGTGCGCCGCCGCGTGAATGTGCTGCCACTGGGCAGCGCCGCGCTCGCTGGCACCACTTACCCGCTGGACCGTGAGCGTGTGGCGCGCACACTTTGTATGGTGGATGCGCAAGGCCAGGCGCAGGTGTGCCAGAACAGTCTGGACGCCGTGAGCGACCGCGACTTCGCCATCGAGTTCAGCGCTGCCGCCAGCTTGGTGATGGTGCACATCAGCCGCCTGTCAGAAGAGCTGGTGCTGTGGATGAGCCAGAACTTCGCTTTCATCCGCATTGCCGACCGTTTCACGACCGGCTCGTCCATCATGCCGCAGAAGAAAAACCCCGACGTGCCGGAACTGGCGCGTGGCAAAGCGGGCCGGGTGGTCGGCCACCTGATGGCGCTGATCACGCTGATGAAAGGCCAGCCGTTGGCCTACAACAAGGACAACCAGGAAGACAAGGAGCCGCTGTTCGACACCGTGGACACGCTCAAGGACACACTGCGCATCTTTGCCGAGATGATCGGCGGCCAGGCAGACGCTGCCACGGGCACCAAGAGCGGCGGCATCACCGTCAACCCACAGCCCATGGAAGACGCGGCGCGCAAGGGCTACGCCACGGCGACCGATCTGGCCGACTACCTAGTAAAAAAAGGCCTACCGTTTCGCGACGCCCACGAAACCGTGGCGCATGCCGTCAAGGCGGCGCAATCGCACGCGTGTGACCTGTCGGAGCTGCCGCTCGCTGTTCTGCAGGGATTTCACCCGCAGATCGACAAGGACGTGTACGAAGTACTGAGCCTGCGCGGCTCGCTCGACGCGCGCAACACCTTGGGCGGCACCGCACCGGCGCAGGTCAGAATGCAGATTGCTCGGCACCAGGCGCGCCTGGGTTGAAAAATGCAAAAAATACGGCCTTATCAAACTACGCACAAGGGTTAAGTGCTTCCATAAGGATAGCAATTCATCGGTAACTGCGTGGGAAGCGCGCAGCAGCACACCGGTTCTTATCCATCCTGAATGAGCGCTGCCCACGTCCTCGTCCGGCCGTACCCTGATTTCGCGCGCCCTGCGCACTGCCGCAGCACTCGCCGCTGGCCTGGCGTTTTCCACCGCCTTTGCGCAAGACGGCAAGACCGTGCGTATCCTGGTCGGTTTCCCTGCAGGTGGTGGGTCTGACGCGATTGGCCGCCTACTGGCCGACAAGCTGCGCGCGCCGCTGGGCGCCAATGTGGTCGTGGACAACCGCCCAGGCGGCGACGGCCAGATCGCGGCGCAGGTGTGCTCAAGGCCGCGCCTACTGACGGCAGCGTGCTGTTCCTCTCGCACGACCACACCATCTCCATCTTCTCGCCGAACATGCCTACACCAAGGCCTGGACGCGCATCATCCAGACCAGCTGTTTTCAGCCGCAGTAAGCCGTGCGCAGTTGCCGTGGCCGGGCAGCCTCTAAATTTCTAATGAAAGTAGCTGCTATCGCGTACAAACTAAGCAGTTACAGCTATTTGTTAAGTAGCGATTGAACGCTCAGAGCATGCC
>JBQMQB010000101.1:0-2734 GCA_052172715.1 Giesbergeria sp.
CCGATTACCTGAACTTCCAGCGCGACCAGGTGCTGTGGTTCCGCTTCGCCGAAGGCACCTTCGACAACTTCATGCAGCGCCAGAAGCTCTGAGCTCCGCTCGTTGCGCTTCGAACCCCGCCTTGTGCGGGGTTTTTTTGTGCTCGGATGCAGGGCGCGCTCACCTTTCACGTAAGCGCGATCAATCGGACCCACCCAGTCTCCTTGCGGTACACCTGCGGCCCCCAACGCTTAACGACCCTTGCAAGGCAGTCCTGAGCGCTTGCGCGGCGACCGGCACGGTCGTGCCAGAGGGTGGATGCTGCGTTCAAGTGCCCGCGCTAGAAACCTGCTCATTCTGGTTTGACGCAGTGCCTGAAACAGGACAGATCCAGTCCCATACCGCTGGTTAACGGAGGCCTTCGGGACGCGTGCTTGCGAGAGTGCCGCGTGTAGGCTGCCCATAGCGTCCTCAGTGGCTGTGTGCAGCACCTTCGATCGCCCTTGGACGGATGCTTCCCGGGTGAAAAGTAAAAAAGCCCCGCTGTTCGCGGGGCTTTTTGTCGGGCCGAAATGGCTTGTGATGGAACGCTGGCCCTACTTCTTGTCCTCTTGAAGGGCGTCCAGGGCCGCTTTCATTGGGTCTTCCGGCGTGTCGGGCGGTGTTGTTGCAGCGGGCTCTCCCGGAGCGGGTTCGGGAGCAATGCTGTCAAGCGAGTCGAGGTTGCGCATCTGGTTTTCCATTTGCATGCGGATCTGGTCCATGTCGTAGACCTCCTTCTTGTCCAGACCGCTGGAGACGATGCTTGGGAAGAAGATGATGAGCGACACCATGATGACCTGAATCACCACGAAAGGCACCGCACCCCAGTAAATCTGCATGGTGGTGATCGGTTGAATCAGTTTCTTGGTGATGCGGTCGGTGTAGGCCACCGCAGGCGCCACGCTGCGTAGGTAGAACAGCGCGAAGCCGAATGGGGGGTGCATGAACGAGGTCTGCATGTTCACCGCCAGCAAGATGCCGAACCAGATTAGGTCTATTCCAAGTTTTTCCGCGACCGGCGCCAGCAGTGGCACGACGATGAAGGAGAGTTCAAAGAAATCCAGGAAGAACGCCAGGAAGAAAATCAGCAGGTTGACCAGGATGAGGAAGCCAATCTGTCCGCCTGGCAAGCCAGTAAGCAGGTGCTCCACCCAGCGCTGGCCGTCCACCCCCTGGAACACCAGGCTGAAAATAGTGGAACCGACCAAAATGAACACCACGAAAGTGGACAGCCGCGTGGTTGAGATCAAACCTTGCTTGAGCAGTTTGAAGCTCAGGCGGCCGCGCACCGTGGCCATGATGATTGCTCCCAGCGCGCCCATGGCACCACCTTCGGTGGGGGTGGCCACGCCGAGGAAAATGGTGCCGAGCACCAGGAAAATCAGCAGCAGCGGCGGAATCAGCACAAAGGTCACGCGCTCGGCCATGCGCGATAGCAGCCCGAGGCGCGTAATTTTGTTGAACATCGCCAGCACAAATGCCAGCCCAACGCCCACGCACATGGACACCACAATGGTTTCGTCCTTGGCGACCTTGGTCACCTCTTCACCCGTCCACCAGGTGTGCACGTCCGCAATGTGCTGCGCGAAGTAGACCGATGCGCCCACCGACACGATCGTCAGCAGGAGCAGCGAGGGCAGGCCGCTGTTGCCGTTGTCTTCGCGGATCGTCCGCGCCTCCGCTGGCAGCGCGGGTACCCACTTGGGCTTGAAGATCGCCAGCAGGATCACGTAAGCGGTGTACATGCCGACAAGCATGAAGCCAGGGATGAACGCGCCCTTGTACATGTCGCCCACGCTGCGTCCGAGTTGGTCGGCCAGAATAATGAGCACCAGCGACGGCGGAATGATCTGTGCGAGGGTGCCCGATGCTGCAATGATGCCGGTGGCGATGCGGCGATCGTAGCCATAGCGCAGCATGATGGGCAGTGAGATCAAGCCCATCGAAATCACCGAGGCGGCAACGACGCCGGTGGTAGCAGCCAGCAGAGCGCCAACGAACACCACGGCGAGTGCCAACCCGCCCCGAACCGGGCCAAAGAGCTGGCCAATGGTTTCCAGCAAATCTTCTGCCATGCCGCTGCGCTCCAGAATGAGCCCCATCAGCGTGAAGAAGGGAATGGCCAGCAGCGTATCGTTCTGCATGATGCCGTAGATGCGCAGCGGCAGTGCTTGCAGGAGCGCTTCGGGCAACATGCCAAGCTCGATCCCGATGAAGCCAAAAAACAGGCCGCAGGCGCCCAGGCTGAAGGCCACGGGAAAGCCCATCAGCAGAAACAAGATCAGCCCCGCGAACATGATCGGGGCCATATTGGAGGTAATGAATTCCATGAATGTGTCTCCGCTCAGTCGGCTTGGGTGGCTTGCTTGCCAGTGCCTTTGGCGGCTTCGGACAGGCGGCGGATGGATTCGGCCAATTCTTCCTCGGCTGTCTTCTCGTCAGATTTGACGGTCGGATCAGGAATCAGGCCCTTGAGGAAAGCGATGCGTTTGATCAGTTCCGACCAACCCTGCAGCAGCAGCAGTGCAAAACCGAGCGGCATCATCAGATAGACCGGCCAGCGAATCAGGCCACCGGCGTTGCTGGACATTTCGCCAGACGCCAGCGCTTGCAGAAAGAAGGGGATGCCGAACCACAAGACCGCGCCGCATACCGGCGTGAGAAACATCACGAAGCCGAAAACGTCGAGCCAGATCTGCGTGCGCTTGGAGAA
>JBQMQB010000101.1:2834-7836 GCA_052172715.1 Giesbergeria sp.
CCTCTGGATAGAGTGAGTAATGCCTGCATGAAGTCTCCAAAAATGCTGCGGATAGACTGGCGGAACGCAACAGAACAGGCCATGCCCGTGCTGTAACTTTTTGAACGGATGCGATTCTACGAAGCACTGTAGACTCAGGCTGACAGCAGCGTGACGGTGTATTCCCTATATCTGGTGCGCGTGGATAGCTATTGAAATAATAGCGATCAGGGTTAACGCGTAGGCCGAAAAGTTCGTTTTTCCGGGGAATAGGTTCGGCAAAGTGGCGCCGCGCCCAGGGTCAGCGCTTGCCTGAAACGCTGCTGTGCGCAAGCAGCGAGCCGCCCTGCATGCTCTTCAATGCGCCGCTTAATCCAGCAGCGCCACACCCTTGACCTGTGCGTAGAGTGCAAGCCCTGGGGCGATACGCAGCGCCTGAAGCGAGCGCTGTGTGATGCGGGCCAGCAAGCGTGTGCCGCCCGCGTCCAACGCCACCATCCATTGTCCTGGACTGTCTTCACGCAGCTCGACCACGGTGGCCGCCAGAATGTTCAGAATGCTGGTGCCGGTCTGGCGCTCCAAGGTGAGGCTCACGTCGCGCGCCTGAATGCGCACGCGCAACTGCTGGCCAGCGGGGCGTGCAGTGGTGCTGCTCACAAGCAGCTCGCCACCGGCAAAGGCCAGGGTAGAGAGGTGTTCTGCCGCATCGTGGTGCACGAGCGTGCCCTCGACGATGGTGGCGGCGGTGTCGCCTTGGGCAAGGGGCAGGTCCAGTCGTGCCATTAGTTCCTGGGTGCTGCCGCTGGCGCGCACCCGGCCTGCCTCCAGCAGCACCATGTGGGTGGCCAGGCGGGCGACTTCGTCGAGTGCGTGGCTCACATACAGCACCGGAATGGCCAACGTGCGCTGCAGGGCTTCGAGGTAGGGGAGCAGCTCGGCCTTGCGGCCAGCGTCAAGTGCGGCAAGGGGTTCGTCCATCAGCAGCACGCGCGGCTGCGCGGCGAGGGCCCGCGCAATGGCCACACGCTGGCGCTCGCCGCCCGAGAGGGTGGCGGGGCGGCGCTCCATCAGAGCTGCGAGGCCCAGTAAATCGATTGCGTGCTGGACTGCCACGCTGGCGTGAGCAGGTGCATCCCTCTGCGCTGTGCCCACGCGCTTTTGCGCGTAGGCGATGTTGCCGCGCACGCTCAGGTGCTCGAACAGGCTCGCTTCCTGAAACACATAGCCCAGCGCGCGCTGGTGGGTGGGCAGCCAGATGCCGGCGTCGTCGTCCTGCCAAATGCTGCTGCCCACGCGCACTTTTCCGGGGTGCGCGCGCTCCAGACCCGCGAGCGCGCGCAGGCAGGTGGTCTTGCCGCAGCCAGAGGGCCCGAACAGAGCAATGAAGCCGCGCTCGGGAAGCCGCAGGTCCACATCCAGCGTGAAGCGCGGCCGCTCCAGAACCAGCCGGGCTTCGATGCCGTCCGTGCCCAACGTCATGGCATGAGCCGCGTGCGGCGCGTCAGGTTCAGGCCCAGGAGCACGAGGAATGAGAACGCCACCATGCCCCCCGCGAGCCAGTGCGCATGCGCATATTCCAGTGCTTCAACATGGTCGTAGATCTGCACCGAAATCACGCGGGTCACGCCAGGAATGTTCCCGCCCAGCATGAGTACCACGCCGAATTCGCCCACCGTGTGCGCGAAGCTCAAGATGGCGGCGGTGACGAAACCACTGCGTGCCAATGGCAGCGCCACCGTCAAGAAACGATCCAGCGGCCCAGCGCCAAGCGTGGCGGCCGCCTCCAGCGGGCGGTCGCCCACGGCTTCAAAAGCGCCCTGTAGCGGTTGCACGGCAAACGGCAGCGAGTAAATGACCGAACCCAGCACCAGCCCCCAGAAAGTGAAGGGCAGGGTGCCCAGGCCCATGGCCAGGGTGAGCTGGCCGAGCGGCCCATTTGGCCCGAGCGCCACCAGCAGGTAAAACCCGATCACTGTGGGCGGCAGCACCAGCGGCAGCGCCACCACGGCCGACACCGGGCCGCGCCAGCGCGATTGCGTGCGCGCCAGCCACCAGGCCAGCGGTGTGCACAGCACCAGCAGCAGCGCCATGGTGGTGCCCGCCAAGCGCAGTGTCAGCCAGATGGCGCGCAGGTCGGTGTCAGCAAGGGCCATGTGCGGCGGTCTGTGCTATTCGATGATGCCGTAGCCGTAGGATTTGATGACCGTGCGGGCCGCGTCGCTCTTGAGGTACTTCATAAGCTCGGCGGCGGCCGGGTTGTCTTTGCCGCGCTCAAGCACCACTGCGTCTTGCCGAATGGGTGTGTGCATGTCAGCGGGCACGCGCCAGGCGGAGCCCTTGGTGATTTTTCCGTCCTTCATGACCTGGGAGAGTGCGACAAAACCCAGTTGTGCATTGCCTGTGTGGACGAACTGGTAGGTCTGCGCAATGTTCTCGCCCATCACCAACTTGGGTTGCAGCTTGTCTAGCAGGCCCAGCTTGTCCAGCGTTTGCATCGCCGCCGCTCCATAGGGTGCGAGTTTGGGGTTGGCCACCGCCAGGTGGGCAAAGTTGCCCGCCGCTAGCACCCTGCCTTCTCCATCGACCGTGGCTTCGTTCGGGCTCCACAGTACCAAACTGCCCAGCGCGTACGGCATCAAGGTGGGGCCCACGGCCTTGCCGTCAGACACCAGACGCCCTGCAGTCTTGTCGTCGGCCGAAAGAAACACTTCGAAGGGCGCGCCGTTGGTGATTTGTGCATAGAACTTGCCCGTGGCGCCAAAAGAGAGCACGGCCTTGTGGCCGGTGTCTTTGGCAAACAGCGCAGCGATGTCCTGCATCGGGGCGGTGAAGTTGGCGGCCACTGCCACTTGCACCTCGTCGGCCTGCGCCGCGAAGGCACTTAGCGTCAAGGCAAGGGCTGCAAGCAGGCGGGAAACCGGGGCAAGAGGTGCAAGCATAGTGGTGCGCAGGCATGCGCTATTCTTAAAATGAATAACGAAAGTATAGAGCGCTTTGTCTGGTTCTTTCTGCTGCAGCCGCGGCTTTGGAGTCCTATTGTTGGCGTGAATATCTCAATGACGGTTAGGAAAAAATCCACATAAATCAAATAGTTAACGATTTTTTTGCGATGCAGCGAATGGATGGGCCACGGTGCCGTCTGGTGCCTGCGCGTTTCAACGTTGTCTGCCATGGGATCGATCGCGGCGGGACGTATCTCACCGGCACCCAATCGCGATGAGACGAAACTGCGCAGGGCTGCCATCGACCCGGTAAGTCTGCGTGGGGCACGCCATGTCAGAGCGTGCCACCGGGCGGCATAAGATGCCCCTTTTGCGCCGGTTCGCTATGTGCCGACAACTTCCTATTCGATGGGAGACGCTTCGATGAAAAAACCCTGGCTCACGCAGTACCCAGCGGGTGTGCCCGCCGAAATCGACATGCAGCGCTTCGCGTCACTCGTCGACATGCTCTCGGACAGTTGTAAGCGCTTTGCCCATTTGCCTGCGTACCGGTCGATGGGCGTGACGATGACGTTTCGTGAGTTGGACGAGGCAAGCCGCGCCTTTGCCACCTGGCTGCAAAAGTCCGCTGGGCTACAGCGCGGTGACCGCGTCGCGCTGATGATGCCCAACCTGCTGCAGTACCCCGTAGCGCTGTTTGGCGTGTTGCGCGCCGGCATGGTGGTGGTGAATGTGAATCCGCTCTACACCCCGCGCGAGCTCAAGCACCAGCTCAACGATGCCGATGTGCGGGCCATCGTAGTGCTGGAGAATTTTGCGCATACGCTGGAGCTGGTCATCGGCGAAACCTCAGTGCGCACGGTGGTCACGCCCGAGGTGGGCGACATGTTCCCAACGGTGAAGCGGCTGCTGACGAACGCGGTGGTCAAGCATGTGAAGAAGCTGGTGCCGCAGTGGCGATTGCCCGGGTCAGTGCGTTGGCGCGACGCGCTGGCAGCCGGGCGCGCTCAGCAACTCGATGCCGTGCCGCTCGGCCACGACGATCTCGCCTTTTTGCAGTACACCGGCGGCACCACTGGCGTGGCCAAAGGTGCCCAGCTCAGCCATGGCAACATGGTGGCCAATGTGCTGCAGGTGGGGGCATGGATGTCGCCCAACCTGCAAGAGGGCAAGGAGACATTGATCTTGCCGCTGCCGATGTACCACGTGTTTGCGCTCACTGGCGCTCTGTCCTTCTTTAGCCAGGGTGCGCAGGCGGTGCTGGTTGCCAACCCCCGCGACATGCCCGACTTTCTCAAGGTGCTGGCCAGCGCACCCTTTACCGCCATCATCGGCGTCAATACGCTGTTTCGGGCCATGCTCGATGCGCCCGGTTTTGCGGCAATTGACCTGGGCCCGCTCAAGCTGGCGGTGGCCGGTGGCATGGCGGTGCAGCAGGTGGTGGCCAAACGCTGGAAAGAGCGCGCTGGTGTGCCCTTGGTAGAGGGCTATGGCCTGACCGAAACCTCGCCGGTGGCGATCGCCAATCCGGTCACGATCCAAGAATGGAGCGGACAGATCGGCGTCCCGGTGCCCAGCACCCAGGCGGCGATTCTGGACGACGATGGCGGCCCAATTGCCTTGGGCGAAGTGGGCGAGATCTGCCTGCGCGGCCCGCAGGTGATGAAAGGTTACTGGAACCAACCGCAGGAGAGCGCGAAGGTGTTCACCCCCAACGGGTGGCTCCGCACCGGTGACATGGGCGTAATGGATGCGCAGGGCAGCATCCGCATTACAGACCGCAAGAAAGACATGATCGTGGTCTCGGGCTTCAAGGTATTCCCCAACGAGATTGAGGACGTGCTCACGCTGCATCCGGACGTGCTCGAAGCTGCGGCGATTGGGGTAAAGGATGAGCGCTCGGGCGAGGCTGTCAAGGTGGTGATCGTCGCTGGCAACCCAGCGCTAAGCGAAGCCGATGTGCTGGCGCACTGCCGACTCCATCTGACTGCTTACAAAATTCCGCGCATTGTGGAGTTCCGCACCGAGCCCTTGCCCAAGAGCAATATCGGCAAAATCCTGCGACGCGAACTGCGCGATAA
>JBQMQB010000102.1:0-7831 GCA_052172715.1 Giesbergeria sp.
GCCCAGACGGCAGCCTGTTCCAGCTGCGCTGGATGGCCGCCATGCTGAAGAACTGCTCGGCCGACCGCTACGCGGTCAACAAGGAACGCATGATGCGCGTGGCCGAATACAGCCGCACCTGCCTGCGCCAGCTGCGTGCCGACACCGGCATCGCCTACGAACATCGCAGCCAGGGCACCTTGCAACTCTTTCGCACGCAGGCCCAGCTCGACGCCGTCCAGCGCGACGTCGCAGTGCTGAAAGAATGCGGAGTGCCCTACGAGCTGCTGGACCGCGACCAGCTCGCCTCAGTGGAACCTGCACTGGCGCAAGCGCGCGACCGCCTCGCCGGCGGCCTGCGCCTGCCCAACGACGAAACCGGTGACTGCCACATGTTCACGCAGAAGCTCACGGAGCTGGCGCGTGGCCTGGGGGTCGATTTCCGGTTCGACCAGTCGGTTGACGGTTTGGTGAGCGACGGCGACCGCATCACCGGGGTGCGCGTGGGCGGTCAGGTATTGACGGCCGACCGCTATGTGCTGGCTTTTGGCAGCTATTCGCGCAGCTTCCTGGAGCCGCTGGGGCTCAAGCTACCGGTGTACCCGGTCAAGGGCTATTCGCTGACGGTGCCGCTGCTCAACCCCGATCTGGCACCCCAATCGACGGTGCTGGACGAGACCTACAAGGTGGCCGTGACGCGCTTTGACAACCGCATTCGCGTGGGTGGCATGGCCGAACTGGCCGGTTTTGACCTCTCGCTCAACCCACGTCGGCGCGCCACGCTGGAGATGGTGGTGAGCGACCTGTTCCCCGGCGGCGATCTGCCCAAGGCAGAGTTCTGGACCGGCCTGCGCCCGATGACACCCGACAGCACGCCGATAGTCGGCGCCACTCCCTACACCAACCTGCTGCTCAACACCGGCCACGGCACTCTGGGTTGGACCATGGCTTGTGGCTCCGGCAAGTTGGTGGCCGACTTGGCCATGGGCCATACGCCAGAGATCCGCACTGATGGATTGGCGTTGTCGCGCTACCTTGCGCCGGCTCAAACCCGCGCAGCAGCCGCCCATTCAACAAGCGCAGCGGTCTAGTTCACTTCGCCTCGTCGAGCAAGCTGCGTACATCGGCGGCCACTGCCTCTGGGCCGCTGCCATACCGGCTGTAAACGCGCACGCGCCCGGCCGGGTCGAAAATGTAGCTGCCGGCCGAGTGGTCCATGGTGTAGCTTGTCGGCGTCTGGCCTTCGGCCTTCTTGTAGAAGATTTTGAAGTCTTTGGCGACTGCAACGGTCTGCGCCTCGTTTCCACGAAGTGCCACAAAATCTGGGCCGAAGTTGGCCATGTAGGCCTTAAGCATTTCCGCCGTATCCCGCTCTGGATCGATGGTGACAAACACCGGCTGCAGACGCCCTGCGTCTGCTCCTAGCATCTTCTTGACCTCGGCCAGTTCGGCGAGGGTGGTCGGGCAAACGTCCGGGCACTGGGTGTAGCCAAAGAACACCACGACCACCTTGCCGACAAAATCCTTCATGGTGCGCAACTGGCCGTTCTGGTCAGGCAGGGAGAAATCGCGTGCGTACTCAGCGCCGGTAATGTCGACGCCACGGAACACCGGCGCATTCTTCGAGCATGCAGAAAGAAGCCCTCCACTGCCCATAACTATTGCGCTTGAAGCTATTATTTTAATAGCATCTCTTCTGAACATAGGGTTCTCACAGTACATAGTGGTCCACCAGCAGAGCGGCAAACAGCGCGCTCAGGTGGATGAGTGAAAAGCGGAAGGTGCGCCGGGCCAACGCGTCCGAATAGTGGAGCCAGAGCGCAAAGCCATAGGCGCAAAACCCGAGGCTGAGCACCACCGCTGCCACCAAATAGATCCACGAACTCATGCCATAGATAAAGGGCATGAGGCAGCCGGCGAACAGGATCAACGTGTAGAGGAACACCTGCAGCCGCGTGAAGGCGTTGCCGTGCGTCACCGGGAGCATGGGCAGGCCGGCCTTGCGGTAGTCCTCTACCCGGTAAAGCGCCAGTGCCCAAAAATGCGGCGGCGTCCAGAGGAAGATGATGAGGAACAAAATCAGCGCCTCAGGCCCCACATCGCCCCGCATGGCCGCCCAGCCGAGCACGGGGGGCATGGCGCCCGACGCGCCGCCAATGACGATGTTCTGCGGCGTCATGGGCTTGAGAACCAGGGTGTAGATCACCGCATAGCCAACAAAGGTGGCAAAAGTCAGCCACATGGTCAGCGGGTTGATCCAGACATACAGCACCGCAGAACCCACCGTGCCCAGCGCCGCCGAGAACAACAGCGCTTGCGTATCGCTGAGTTCGCCCTTGGCGGTGGGCCGCCAGGAAGTGCGCTTCATGCGCGAATCAATGCCTTTTTCCACAAGACAGTTGAACGCTGCCGCCGCTCCCGCCACCAGCCAGATGCCGAGGCAGGCCAATGCCATGGTGCTCAGCTGCGACAGTGTGGGCACGCCGGGAACCGCCAGCACCATGCCGATCAGCGCACAAAAGACAATGAGCTGGATCACGCGCGGCTTGGCCAGCGCGTAGTACTGGGCAAAGCGCGAAGACGTTCGTACAGAACCCGATGCCACTGTGTTCATGCGTTGGCCCTCCTCGCACCCTGGTGCAGGCTATCTCGCGCAGACAAGGCAGCGCCGCGCGGCAGCGTCGCCACAATCCAGGTCAACACCACGACCAACGCGGCTGCGCCGCCGGTATGCAGCACTGCCGCAGGGAGCGGCCAATCAAGCACCACATTGCTCAAGCCGGTGGCAAACTGCAGCAGCAGCAAGCCAGCCAGCCAGCGCGCCTGCGCAGGCGCAGCGCCCACTGCGGCCTTGTGCAGGCGCAGCGCGAGCAAGCCCAGCACCGCGAACACCAGGTAGGAAAACAGTCGGTGCGTGTAATGGATGGCGGTAAGCGCAGAAAACCCAATCAATTGGCCGTCCCCCGTCTTGCCAAGAGAACGCCAGACCTCAAAGCCTTGCAAAAAATCCATCTCCGGCCACCAACTGCCCTGGCAAGTGGGGAACGTGCTGCACGCCAGCACTGCGTAATTGGTGCTGACCCAACCGCCCAGCAGCACCTGTACCGCAACCAGGACCAGTGACAGCCAGGCAAGAGCGCGCAGCCCCGGCGCCTGTACGGCCAGCGAGGGCATTGCCGGTGCACCGCTCTGGCGAACCGCCTGCACACACAACAGCGCCAGCAGCAGCAAGCCCCCGGCAAGGTGCAAGGTGACGATGGCGGGAAAGAGCTTCATGGTCACCGTGAGCGCCCCGAAGGCACCCTGCACACACACCCACACCAGCGTCCAAGTGGCCAATGCTGGGCTGGGTGTCACCCCTGCCGCGAGGGCAGCGGTGCGTGCGCGCCTGCGCGCCAGCCAAGCACCTGCAGCCAGTACGGCGATAAGGGCGCCCACACTGGTGGCGAGGTAGCGGTGCACCATTTCGACCCAGGCCTTGCCGTGCGTCACGGGACCGCTGGGCAGCGCAGTCTGGGCGGCAGAAATTTCGGCATGGGCACCCATCGGGCTGGCATTGCCATAGCAGCCAGGCCAGTCGGGGCAGCCCAGACCAGAATCGGTAAGGCGCGTAAATGCGCCAAAGAGCACCAGATCGAAGGTGAGGAACAGCGTCAGCACCGCCAGCGCCTGCCAGCGCCCTGCGCTGCGTGCACCGCGGTTGCGCCACAGCACCCAAGCCAGCGGCAGCAGCGCGATCGAAGCGCCAACGGCCAGCATGCGCAGCAGAGGCGCAAGATCGTAGAGGGCCTGCGTGTCGTTCATGGTTCGCTCGGCCGGCCCGCAGTGTCCCAGCTGGACGAAGCGCGCAGAAGACGCTCAATGTCCCGCTTGGCGTGTGCGGCAGCGGCCGCGTCCATGTTGGCGGGAAAACGCATCATCCAGTTGCCCATTGGGTCCACCACGTAAAGGTGCTCCTGCAACGCGTGATCGGCTTCTGGTGCAAGCCAGAGGGCGAGTGCCCCAGGGCTTACCCGCCTCACCTCGGCTGTTGCGATGCCCGGGCGAAGCGCCGGTGCAATGGCCGCAGCGTCGGTCACGAACCATACCCAGTCGACCCGATCTTTCTCTTTACCCAGACTCTCGCGCAGTTGCCGCTGCAGGTACAGGCGCTGTTGGCAATCCTTGGCGCAGGCTGCAGGCGCCACGCTAACCAGCAGCCACTGGTGTTGCAGGTCGGTCAGGTTCCCCGCCCGGCCTTCCAAGTCTGTCGTTGCCAGCGCAGGCATGGGGTGCTGCGGGTCGATCAGGGTGCCGAAATTGCGCCGCCCCTCGGGCCGCAGCACGTAATAGGTGAAATAGGACGCCACCACCGGCGCGGCGCACACCAGCAGCAAGGCCAGCAACTTCCAGCGGGCATAGGGATCGGCTTGGGCCTTGTGCACCGCATCGCCCACCCGGGGAAGGCCGTGCACCGTCAGGCCGAGGGGATGGACTGCACTGCGATCAAGTGCGGCGGGGTCGGACGAATTGGAACCAGACATATAAACCCAGAATCAGGCCGCACAGAGCGAACCATTGGAAGGCGTAGCCGTAATTTTTCTCAACGCCTAAGGAAATAGGCGCCCAGTTGCGCAGCAGACCTTGCGAGGCGGTGCCATCCTGCACGACGGCGAGGCCCGCAAGTGGCAAGCCGGTTTCTACCCGAAACTCAGCCAAGCGGAGATTTTGCCGGATACGCAAAAACCCCGGTTCGCTCTGCCCACTGCCCAGCGAGAACATTGGCGTGGGTTCGGGCGCCAAATGCCCGCTGACCTCGACCTCGCCAGGCGGGGTGAGCACCTCGGCGAGGACGTTGCGGTCCAGGAAGTTGCGTGGTATCCAGCCGCGCTGTACCAGCACCACCGATTTTTCAGCCGCCAATTGCAAAGGGGTGAGCACGAAAAACCCCTGGTGGCCGTCCATGGGGCGGTTGTCGAGGTAGACCGTGTAGTCGGGAAGCCAGTGTCCGCGCAGTAGCACGGGCCGGTACAGCATGTGATCAGGCGTTTCCCCGTGCGGTAGAGCCGCAAGTTGCTGCACCAGCTGCGCAGCGCCAAGCGGCGCGCCACTGTTTCGAGACGCCATTTCAGCTGCCATGTCGCCCTTTTGCGCGGCGCGCGCGAGCTGCCAGACACCTAACCCGGCCGTCAGCACCATGCCCACTATGCCCACGAACGTCACCAGCCAGAACGCCGCGCGTCTCTTGCGCAAAATTTGTGCACTCACCGGATAATGGCTTTCATGAAGATGCTAGTCGCCCTTGGATTTTTTGCCATTCTCGCCAGCCTTGGCTCGGCGCTGTTCTTCATGATGCGCACGGGCAAGGACAACCAGCAGCGCGGCCAACGCATGGCCCGTGCTCTGGCACTGCGCGTGGCATTGTCCCTGTTGCTTTTTGTCTTCCTGCTGTTGGCATGGAAGATGGGATACATCCACCCCACCGGTGTGCCCCTACAGTAAGAAAAAAGGCGCCCTACGGCGCCTTGTGCAGCCACAGGCACAGGACTACATCCAGTAGACCAGCACGTACAACCCGAGCCAAACCACATCGACAAAGTGCCAATACCAGGCGGCACCTTCAAAACCGAAGTGCCGATCGGCGGTGAAATGGCCGCTCTGCAAGCGCAGCGTGATGAACAGCAGCATCAGCATACCCAGGAAGACGTGGAAACCGTGGAACCCGGTCAGCATAAAGAAGGTGGAACCGTAAATACCTGAGCTGAGCTTGAGGTTGAGCTCGGTGTACAGGTGGTAGTACTCATAGCCCTGCACGCACAGGAAGATGAAACCCAACACCACAGTGAGCCACATAAAGGCGATCGTGCGACCGCGGTGGTTTTCGCGCAGGGCGTGGTGGGCGATAGTCAGAGTAACGCCAGAGCTGAGCAGGAGAGCGGTGTTAATCGTCGGCAGCCAGAACGGGCCAACCGTCTGGAAGGGCTCGACAATGCCTGCCGGCGAAGCCGTAGCACCGGCCACCAGCGAAGGCCACACAGCCTTAAAGTCGGGCCACAACAAGGCGTTGTCCAGGCTGCCCAGAGCCGGCACCGAGTGGGCGCGCGCCCACCACAGGGCGGTAAAGAACGCGCCGAAGAACATCACCTCGGAGAAGATGAACCAACTCATGCTCCAGCGGTAGGAAAGATCTACCTTGTAGCCATAGAGCCCACGCTCGCTTTCCTGCGCAGCCTGTCGGAACCACTGGAACAGCACCACCAGCCACCAGACAAGGCCGAAAACGAACGAATACATGCCCCACTGGTGGTCATTGATCCACTGGCTTGCGCCCAGGATCACAAAGAACAACCCGATCGCCGCCATGATGGGATGGCGCGATTCCGCGGGGACAAAGTAGTACGGGGTTGCGCCCTGCGTCGTTGCACTCATTTCAGCTCCTGCTCTCTCTTGGTCTTCATATCGATTGTTCTCATGCGGTACTCACACCACCCAGTGCACCACACCCACCAGCAAACCCACCATCAACAACAGCCCCAAAAGTCCCGCGGCAATCAGGTGCAGCGGACTGATTCGCTCGAAATCCTGCTGCTGGTCACTGCGCTTGCGCAGGCCCAGAAATGCCCAGGCCACGGCCTTCATACTGCGAAAAAACGACCCACTGTGTGGCGCCGGTGGCACTGCCTGTCGGGGCTCCGAACTCACGAACCCACCTTTGCGTCCAAGCCCACACCCAAAGCTGCCGTGGGCGCCTGCGGAACGCCCGCCCCCACCTCAAAAAAGGTGTAGGACAAAGTGATGGTCTTCACATCCTTAGACAGCCGCGGATCGATGACAAAAGCCACCGGCCATTCCCTCTTTTCACCAGGTTCGAGCGTGTACTGGTTGAAGCAGAAACACTCGACTTTGTTGAAAAAAGGCGCTGCCTGACGCGGCGCATAACTCGGTATCGCCTGCGCCGACATACGCCGATCCTGCGTATTTTGAAACTCGTACATCACCGTGGTCAGCTCGCCCGGATGCACTTCCAGTGACCGCTTTGCGGGCTGAAAACTCCAGGGGCCGCGTGCGTTGGCATCGAACTCGACGGTGATGGTGCGGCTCGTGTCTATCTGCGAATTTTCGGGAATACGCACGTCGCGCCCAGCAGTACCGTTGCCTGGTACCTGACGCTCGGACAGCGCCAGTATGTTGATACCAGTCACCTCACAGATGCGCTTGTACACAGGAATCAAGCCATAGCCAAACGCAAACATACCAAGCGCCACGATGGCAAGCTTGCCAACCATGCGGATGTTGTCGCGTCGGGCAGTCATGGGCTGGCGCTCAATGGGTCAGGAGCATCATCTTGATGATGAAGCCAGCAAAAAACGTCAGCGCAACAGATGCCAGTACAAGCCCCATGCGCAGGTTGCGCTTTTTTTGTTCAGGTGTTGCGGACATGATCAACCGATCACACGGGTAGCGGTTTCGTCCAGCTTCGGCGGCGTCTCGAAGGTGTGGAAAGGCGCAGGCGAAGGCACTTCCCATTCAAGCCCTTCCGCTCCATCCCACGGACGCTGCGGGGCCGGTGCGCCACGACCGCGCATGGCGGGCCAGACGACTGCCAAGAAGAAGTACACCTGAGCGAAACCAAAACCAAAGGCCCCGATGCTGACGATCATGTTGAAGTCGGCAAACTGCATGGGGTAGTCGGCATAGCGACGTGGCATGCCTGCCAGCCCCAGGAAGTGCATCGGAAAGAAGGTAATGTTGAACGAGATGATCGACCACCAGAAATGGATTTGGCCACGACGCTCCGAGTACATGACGCCAGTCCACTTGGGCAACCAATAGTAGGCACCCGCAAACATGGCAAACAGCGAGCCTGCCACCA
>JBQMQB010000103.1:0-4175 GCA_052172715.1 Giesbergeria sp.
GGCAACGAGACCATCCGCATCATCGAAGAAGACGGCCTGCTGCAGAACGCAGCCGGTGTGGGCGCGCACCTGAGGCAAGCGCTCAAAACGGCTCTAGACGGAATGGCGGGCGTGAAGGACATTCGCGGCCAGGGTTTGATGATTGGCGTGGAACTTGACCGCCCCTGCGGCGTTCTGGTGGCGCGCGCCGCCGAAGCGGGGCTGCTGATCAGCGTGACCGCCGAGAGCGTGATCCGCATCGTGCCGGCCCTCATCCTCTCCCCAGATGAAGCCGACGAAATCGCCTCCCGGCTTGCACCGCTGGTGCAGGCTCTGTTAGCCGAATAAGCGCTTTTTTGCGCCGCTGCCATGAAACACTATCTGCAATTCAATGACCTGAGCGCCGACGAATGCGCCTACTTGTTCGAGCGCGCCGCGCTTATCAAGAAGAAATTCAAGGCCTACGAAAAGCACCACCCATTGGTGGACCGCACGCTGGCCATGATTTTCGAGAAGGCCAGCACCCGCACGCGCGTGAGCTTTGAGGCCGGCATGTACCAGCTGGGTGGCAGCGTGGTGCACCTGACCACAGGCGACAGCCAGCTGGGCCGCGCCGAGCCCATCGAGGACAGCGCACGCGTCATCAGCCGCATGGTGGACCTGGTGATGATCCGCACCTTCGAGCAGACCAAGATCGAGCGCTTTGCCGAGCATTCGCGTGTGCCCGTGATCAACGGCCTGACGAACGAATACCACCCGTGCCAGATCCTTGCCGACATCTTCACCTTCATCGAACGGCGGGGCAGCATTGCGGGCAAGACGGTCGCCTGGGTGGGCGATGGCAACAACATGGCGAACACCTGGCTGCAGGCCGCCGAACTATTGGACTTCAAGGTACATGTCAGCACCCCTCGCGGGTACGAAGTTGATGAGAAATTGGCCCTTGGCATAGACGGAGAAAGCGCTAGCAGCTATCAATTTTTCAGCAATCCGAAAGATGCCTGCCGCGGCGCTGACCTGGTCACCACCGACGTGTGGACCAGCATGGGCTACGAGGCCGAGAACGAGGCCCGCCGCAAAGCGTTCGCCGACTGGTGCGTCGATGCCGACATGATGGCCGCCGCGAAGCCGGACGCCCTGTTCATGCACTGCCTGCCCGCCCACCGCGGCGAAGAAGTGACCGCCGACGTCATAGACGGCCCCCAATCCGTCGTCTGGGAAGAGGCAGAAAACAGGATGCACGTGCAAAAGGCACTCATGGAGTACCTTTTGCTCGGCCGGGTTGCATGAAATGCGACCCGGTGGCGCACCAGCGCCAGCAGCCTGTTTCGGCGAAGGCTCATGTCCGCGCAGCGGACGTGAAGCGGACACCGTCCGCGTGCCGAAGCCAAAATCAAATGCACGTGCAAAAGGCACTCATGGAGTACCTTTTGCACGGCCGAATTGACTGAAACCCTGAATGCTCTGGCACACACCGACGCACGCTGCAACCCTGCAGGCCCAATGGCAAGCCCTTGGCGTGGCACTGCAACATGACAGCCCGGCATGGCAGCACGAAGGGCGGCGCCTGTTGCAGAGCTGGTCGCGCTGGCCGCGCGCCTACCACGACACCACGCACCTGCACGCCTGCCTGCAACACCTGCACACCGTGCAACGCGACCTGCCCGAGGTGCTGCAAAACCCTGCAGCCGTGGGACTGGCCCTGTGGTTCCACGATGCGGTCTACTGGCCTTGGCGCACCCTCAATGAGGAGCGCAGCGCCGACTGGGCCACCCGTTTTCTGCGCGCGCAGACATTGCCTCCGACCTTTGTGGACACCGTGCACCAGCACATCCTGGACACGCGCCACACCCCCGGCCCGCTGACGGGTGATGCGCAGTGGGTGGTAGACATCGATCTGGCCGTTCTGGGCCAGGACGCTGCGGTGTACGGCCAGTTCGAGCGCAATGTGCGCCGCGAGTACTTTTTTGTGCGCCGCTCACGCTATGTGGCCGGCCGCAGCGCAGTACTACAGTCTTTTCTGGACCGCCCGCGCATCTATGGAACCGACTGGTTCGCCGACCGCTACGAAGCCGCAGCACGCCACAACCTCACGCTCGCCTTGGCAGCCTTGCACGGCGGGCGTTCCAGCACCCTCCCATGACCCACCCTTGTCTCTCCTGCGGCGCCTGCTGCGCCACCTTTCGCGTGGATTTCTGCACCGAGGAGCGCAGCGACCACGGCGGACCCGTTCCGCTCGGGCTGACTGTGGATGTGCTTCCAGGCATTAGCCGCATGCGTGGGACGGACCACAACGCGCCCCGCTGCGCGGCACTCACCGGCGTGGTCGGTACGCAAGCAGTCTGCGGAATTTATGAGTGGCGCCCTTCTCCCTGCAGAGAGTTTGCCCCGGGGTCTGACTCCTGCGAGCGCGCACGCATGCGGCGCGGCTTGTCGCCCTACCCTTGGTGAAGCGGCAGCACCCGCTCAGTCAAGGGTGAGGATGGTGCAACCCGTGGTCTTGCGCGCTTCCAGATCGCGGTGGGCCTGCTGCACTTGGGCAAGCGGGTAACGCTGGGCAATGTGGATCTTCACCTCACCGCTCGTCACCACGGCAAACAGCTCGTCTGCCATGGCCTGGGTGCTCTCACGCGTGGCCATGTGGGTAAACAGCGTCTGGCGTGTGACGTAGAGCGAGCCACGCGCGCCGAGCGACGCAGGCGCAAACGGCGGCACCGGGCCAGAGGCATTGCCAAAGCTCGCCATCAGGCCAAAGGGGCGCAGACAGTCGAGTGATTTCTCCCAGGTGTCCTTGCCGACCGAGTCGTACACCACCTTCACGCCCTTGCCTGCTGTGATGTCCTTGACGCGCGCGGCAAAGTCCTCGGTGCGGTAGTTGATGGCGTGCGCCGCGCCGTTGGCGAGTGCCAGCTGGCATTTGGCGTCGCTGCCTGCCGTGGCGATCAGCTCCAGGCCGAGCGCACGCGCCCACTGGCAGGCGATCAGGCCTACGCCGCCTGCAGCCGCGTGGAACAGCACAGCATCGCCTTTTTGCAAGCCTTGCACTGGTAGCGTCTTCCTAAGCAGGTACTGCGCCGTCAGGCCCTTGAGCATCATGGCGGCGCCGGTCTCAAAACTGATGGCATCGGGCAGGCGGCAGACGCACATCGCCGGCATCACGCGCTCGGTGCTGTAACTGCCGGGCGGGTTGCTGGCGTAGGCCACGCGGTCGCCCACCTGCAGGTGCACCACGCCCTCGCCCACGGCCTCCACCACGCCCGAAGCCTCCATGCCCAGCTGCAGCGGCATGGGCAGCGCGTACAGGCCAGTGCGCTGGTACACGTCGATGAAGTTGAGGCCAATGGCGCGGTGGCTCACACGCACCTGGCCCAGGCCAGGGTCGCCCACCTGTACCTCGATGCGTTGCATTTCTTCCGGGCCGCCATTCTGGCGAATCTGTATGGCAAAGCTCATGCCCACTCCTCAAAACATCAAAGCAAGCATGCTGCCATGTTTCTGCAAGCTGCGTGCCTGCAGGGCCGCTACAGTGGCGGCATGCAAGAAAAACTCAGTGCCCGCACGGCGGTGCTGCTCGGTATTGCGCCGCTGCTGTGGGCGGGAAACGCCGTCGTCGGCCGCATGGTGCACGACATGGTGCCACCGCTGACGCTCAATTTTTTGCGCTGGCTGCTGGCTTTTCTCATTCTGCTGCCGCTGGCGCATCGCGTACTTCGGCCGGGAAGCGGCCTGTGGCCGCACTGGCGGCGCTACGCACTTCTGGGTTTGCTGGGGATTGGGCTCTACAACGCCCTGCAGTACATGGCGCTGCAGACCTCCATGCCCATCAACGTAACCCTGGTGGGCTCCAGCATGCCAGTGTGGATGCTCACCGTGGGCGCGCTGTTTTTTGGCGCGCGCATCACCTCGCGCCAACTGTTGGGCGCCTTGTTTTCCATGACGGGCGTGCTGATCGTCCTCAGTCGGGGTCAGTGGAGCGAGCTGCTGGCGCTGCGGCTGGTGCCTGGCGATGTGTTCATGCTGCTGGCCACCATTGCCTGGGCGTTCTACAGCTGGTTGTTGGTCAAAACCAGCGAACCGGCGCAGCTGCGAGGCGACTGGGCCGCGTTCCTGATGGCGCAACTGGTGTTCGGGCTCGGCTGGTCCGGCATGCTGGCCGGCGGCGAGTGGGCCAGCGGCCGCACTGCCATCGACTGGGG
>JBQMQB010000103.1:4275-7824 GCA_052172715.1 Giesbergeria sp.
CCGGCATGCTGGCCGGCGGCGAGTGGGCCAGCGGCCGCACTGCCATCGACTGGGGCTGGCCGCTCGTGGCGGCCCTCGCATTCATTGCCGTGGGACCCGCTGTGGTCGCCTACCGTTGCTGGGGCATAGGCGTGCAGCGCGCTGGGCCCACTGTGGCCGGCTTTTTTTCCAATCTCACACCCCTGTTTGCCGCGTTGCTCTCGGCTGCTTTTCTGGGCCAAACGCCGCACGCCTACCACGCTGCAGCATTTGCGCTGATCGTGGGCGGCATTGTCGTGTCTTCAAGGCGCTGAGCGCCGTTTCCCTCAGGAGCGCGGCAGCACGGCCGCGAGTCCGGCCACGGGCATGGGCCTGGCGAGCAAGTAGCCCTGAAAGAAGGCGCAGCCATAGCCGAGCAGCAAGGTTCGCTGCGCCTCAGTCTCTACGCCTTCCGCAATGACCTCAAGCTCCAGGTTCTGCGCCATGCCAATGATGGTTTGCACAATCACGTCGTCGGTAGGGCGAATTCCCAGGTTGCGCACAAAAGACTGGTCGATTTTTAGCTGGTGCAGTGGGAGGCGCGTCAGGTACGCAAGCGACGAGTAGCCCGTACCGAAATCGTCCACCGAAAAATGGACTCCGCGGGTGCGAAGCTGGTGCATGCGGGCGACGGTTTCGTCCACGTTGTCGAGCACCAGCGATTCGGTCAGTTCCAGGGTCAACAAGTGCGCACGCGAACCCAGCGGGGCCACTGCATCGAGCACCGTTTGCACAAATCCAGAATGTCGAAACTGGCGCGCGCTCACGTTGACCGACAGTTGGAGCTTTTCGCACCTTGGGTCTGACTGCCACTGCGCCAATTGCACACAGGCGGTGCGCAGCACCCACTCCCCTATGAAAACGATGAGATCGCTCTCTTCCGCTGCCGCAATGAAGGCGCCAGGCGGCACCAGCCCACGCTCTGGGTGTTGCCAGCGCAGCAAGGCTTCGGCACCCACCATGGTACCGTCGTGCGCGAACTGGGGTTGGTAATAAAGGACGAATTCGTCATTGCGCAGGGCCAATTTAAGGTCAGCTTCCAGTTGCGCACGGCTGCTGATTGCCGCCTGCATCTGCGGGTCGAAAAAACACAGCCCATTGCCATGCCGCGCCTTGATCTGGTACATCGCAATGTCGGCCTGTCGCAGAAGTTCGGCGGCCGCCTGGGGCACTTCACCAAACAGCGTGGCGCCCAGGCTGGCGGTGCTTTGGTGCGTGTAGCCACGCAATTCATAGGGCTGCTCAAGACTGCGCAGCAGTTTCTCTGCAATGCGCTGGGCCTGTGCGGCAGCTTCTTCAGTGATGCCAGAGAGGTCAATCAGCATGACCACGAACTCGTCTCCACCCAAACGGGCAACCGTGTCGGCTTCCCGCACCCCGTCGCGCAGACGCTGCGCGACCTGTCGCAGCAAGGCATCGCCCATTTCATGCCCCAAGGTATCGTTAACCGACTTGAATTTGTCCAGATCCAGAAACAGCAGCGCACCACGGCGGCCGGATCGCAGCGACTGAACGGTCGCCTGCCCAAGGCGGTCAAGCAGCAGGCGGCGGTTGGGCAGACCCGTCAACGGGTCGTAGAAAGCCAGCGTCTCGATTTCCGCCTGCGCACTGCGCATGTCGGTGATGTCGCTGTAGGTGATCACCATTCCGCCGTCGGGTGTGCGGTGCTCCAAAATTTGCAACGTTCGGCCATTGGGTAACAGCTGCTCGTGCGGCACTACCGAGGTTTTTTGTGCGGCCAGGCGCCGCTCAATCCAGGCGCATCGTTCGGCCTCGCTCGCCTGCGGCAGGTGGTGGGCTACGGTTGCCTCCAGTATTTTGCGAAACGGCAACTGCGGCGCCATGATGCCGGCAATCCAGGGGAAAATTTCATTAAACCGATGGTTCCAATGCAGCACTCGGTGCTGGCTGTCGAGCAGCACAAAGCCGCTGACCATGGCTTCGAGTGCTTGGTCAAGCTGCGTCTTCGACTGGGCCAGCGCCTGGCGCGCCTGGCCCATGCGGCGCAGGTACTCGCTGAACATATAGCCCACCACCAGCCCCAGCACAGCAAAGACCGCGCTGACGCTGGCCACGACCGCCACCTCGGGGTACCAAGATTCAAGGGCGGCGCGCTCCGAAAGGCTGGCAGAAATCCACAGATCGTCGTAAATAAGCGCGCGCGCCACCACGCGCCCCGGTGTACCACTCAAGCGCGTGGGCATGTTCCAGTCGATCGAATCGGCAAATACCTTGCGCAGCGGCGCCACGGGAGGCGGTGCATGACCGGCATCGGGCACGGAGAGCATGCGCGTCCCCCCTCCCGTTTCAAGGACCACTTCGAGCCCGGGAATTTGCGCGTCTTGCGTCAGCACCGACGCCAGCATCGCCACAGGCACCTCGGCCACCGCCAGCAACTTCTCGCCGCTGAGCGTGCGCAACTGGCGCGCCAAATACACCACGTTTTCCGAACTGGTGAAACTCTGTATCGGGGCACTAAGCACCACCACCGCCACCGCAGGCGCCAACGCCTGCTGCACAAAACCGTCTGGCAGATGAACGGGAAGCTGCGCTCCACGAGGATCGGAAGATGCAAGCACTTGCCCGTTGGCGCTCAGTACAGCCAGAAGTCGAATGTTGAGGTTGGGCCGCGAAATCTGCGCCAGCATGGCGCTGGCACCTTCCGGGTGGACCCAGTCTGGTGCGCTGTTGTCCAACCCAAGCGCTTCGCCCGTCCCGGCCAGCAGGACATCTACCCCCAAAAACGCCCGATTGAGTGCCGCCTCAGCACCCGACACATAGCGTGCGAGTTGGGTCTCGGCCTCTTCGAGCGCCGAGCTGCGTGTCACGCCAATCAACACTGCCGCAACCAGAAGCAATGCAGACACAAAAAACGCCACGACAGCCCAGACGACCGATTGCGCGCGCGTGGGCTGCACAACAGTCATTGGGATTGCACCTGCGCGCTGTGAACGGTTCCGATGGTCTTAGTCCACACTTCTTCACACATCGGCCCGCAGCGCTGCAACCAGCGCGGCAAGACCGCCGTGGTGAAAATTTCCCGACTTCGCAGAAGATCAGCCGCCGTTGCGGGCACGATGCTCATCTTGCCGGGCTTTCCCGTCACACAGCCTGGTTTTCCAGCATTGCAGGCCAAGCCTTGCGCAGTATCACGTACCGACTCAGCCCAAACAGCCGCCTCAAGCTTGGGCAATTCCCGGCGCAGCAAATCCCGCAGGTCCGCTGGCAAGGCCTCCCACGCCGCGCGGTTCGCACCGAAGATGGCCATGCCCCAATTGAGCGGCAACGCGTACAGATGGGTGGTGAATTCTGGCAGACCTATGGTGTTTCCGGAGAGTGTTCCCGTGATTGCACAATCGATGCTGCCACTCTCAAAACGGGACACGATTTGGGCAAACTGCGTATGTACCGGCATGGCGCCCAGAGCTTCTACAAAATCGGCTTGCGCCGCCGACGACACCCGCACACGCCGACCTTTTAAATCGCCCAAACCGACCATCGGCGCCTTGCAAAAAAGCATTTGCGCAGGGT
>JBQMQB010000104.1:0-7738 GCA_052172715.1 Giesbergeria sp.
GCAAGCCGCGCCACGGCAATGTCGTCGAGGCGAATTTTGGTGAGTGGTGTGGCGTGGCCCACACCTCGGCGTGGGTCGAGGTTGACCAGATCGACCAGCTCGCGCACGGTGTGAATGTCGTCGCCCAGCACCTGCGGCGGCTCGCGCCGTGCGGCAGCGACGAGCTGGTTGCCCACTACCAACAGGCGAAAGTCGTGCCCTGGTAGAAAGCGCTCGACCATGACCTCGCCGTAATCGGCGGCGACACGAAAGGCTTCGTCCAGCTGGGCGCGCTCGGTGATGTTGACCGTGACACCCTTGCCTTGGTTTCCATCTTGCGGCTTGACGACGACTGGCAGGCCGACATCCAGCGCCACGGCCCAGGCGTCGTCCGTGGTGGCGGTGGGGCGCCCCATGGGGACGGGCACGCCGGCGGCATGCAGCAGGCGCTTGGTGAGGTCTTTGTCTTGCGCGATGGATTCGGCCACGGCACTGGTGACATCGACTTCAGCCGCCTGAATGCGGCGCTGGCGCGAGCCCCAGCCGAACTGCACCAGGCTGCCCGCCGTGAGGCGGCGCCAAGGAATGCCACGCGCGGCGGCGGCTTCGACTATGGAGCCCGTGCTGGGGCCCAGGCGCTCTTCCTCATCGAGTTCGCGCAGGCTGGCTACCACGGCCTCGCCGTCGAACGTGCCGCCCTGCTGCGCGGCCGTGATCAAGGCCTGTGCGTGGTCAAAGGCCTGGCGGCCAACGGCCTCCTCGGTGTATTCGACGATCACCTGGAACACGCCGGGCTCGGGCGTGGCCGCGGTGCGGCTGAACGTGACGGGGCAGCCGGCCTGCGCCTGCAGTGCCAGTGCGGCCGATTGCAGCACGTGGGCCAGCGAAATATCGCTTTCGCTGCCCTCAGGGAGCAACGCACCGATAGCGGGGAACAGGGCGCGCAGTCGGGCTTCGAAGCCGGCGATCTGTGCCACCGCCAGCTCGCCCTCTTCGCAGCGCACCACGGCTTCTATCGCGGTGTTGCGGCTCCACAGGTTGGGGCCGCGCAGGGCACGGGTACGGGATACATCCATGGAATTCTTTCGGTCGACGAAACAGATTCAGAGCGGCAGTACGGGAATGCGTGGCGCGTTTGCGCCTGCCAATACGGGTTCGAAGGTCTTGATGCCGGCTGCAATCAGGTCGGGGGCAATGTCCAGTGCCCAAGCGGCGCCAATGGCCGCCAGCAGTGCGGGCACGGGCACTGGCGCGGCGCTGTGGCCCTGGGTCAGGCGGGCGAGTTCGCCCAGGTTTTTTTCGCTGCTGCCCTGCGCCAGCACCACCTGCCCGGCCTGCAGCAGTACTGCCCGGCCATGGTCCTTGCTGCGGTGTGCCGCTACCAGCGGGTTGTGTGCATCGCTGGAAGTCAGCACTACAGCGCCATCGCACAGGCGCGCCAGCTCGGCCACTTCAGGCTCGTCGGCGTTGAGCACGGCGGCGCCGCTGGACAGCACCACGTCCACCTGGGTGCGTAGCACGCGCGGCATCTGGTCCTGCGCGTGCACGTCGAATTCGGCCAGCGCCTCCCAACCGTCCATGTCGGTCACCACGCCTACGGTGCAGCGGTCGTAGGCCAGGCCGTCCTGCAGGATGGCGCGGGCGTCGTTTTCGATCACGGCGGCCTGCACCATCTGGCTGGTCAGCAGGCGGCGCGCGCCCTCCCAGTGGGCGCTGGGGCGTGGGTCCACGCGGCGTTCGTTCAGAAACAGGCCTTCGCTGCAGGCCAACCCGGTGTAGCGACCGCTCAGGTGCACGAGCCAGGCCACCAGGCGCGCAATGGTGGCGCTCTGGCGTGTGCCGGCCACCCCGACCACAGGAATGCGGCCGGCCTCTGCGTTCGCAGAGGCGTCGTCAGACAGTGGGAACAAATGGTCGGCAATGGCCTGGCCTACAGGGCGTGGCGCACCAATGGCGGGTTTGAGGTGCATCAGCAACCCCGGCCCGGCGTTGACTTCGACGATGGCGCCGCCCTGCAAATGCAGGGGTTTGGAGATGTCTTGCGCGACCATGTCGATACCGGCGATGTCCAGGCCCACCACCTTGGCGGCCAGCGCGGCAATGTAGGCCACTTCGGGGTGGACTTCGTCGGTACAGTCCACCGCGACGTTGCCATTGCGCTGCACGATCACCTGGCGCCCAGCGGCAGGCACCGAATCTGCGTCCAGATCCTGCCGCTTGAGTTCAAGCTGAACATTCACCATGCCGCGTGGGTCGATTAGGTCAAGCGGGTACTCTTCCTCGAAACCGCGGCGCGGGTCGGAATTGAGCTGGCTGTCGATCAATTCGGCGACGGTGTTGCGGCCGTTGCCGGTGATGCTGACCAGCTCGCCACGCGCTGCAGCAGCGAGTTTTCCGCCGACGATAAGGAGGCGGTGCTCGTCGCCGGGGATGAAGCGCTCGACCATTACCTCGCTGCCCTCGGGCTCTGCGACGTGCCAGGCGGTTTCGATGTCTTCACGTTTGCGCAAATCGAGCGTGACGCCGCGCGCGTGGTTGCCGTCTGACGGTTTGACGACTACGGGCAGGCCGATGCTCTCGGCGGCTGCCCAGGCGGCTTCGGGGCTGTCCACCACCTGGCCCTCGGGCACTGGTACGCCGCAGGCCTTGAGCAGGCTCTTGGTCAGGTCTTTGTCGCTGGCAATGCCCTCGGCGATGGCGCTGGTAAATTCGGTTTCTGCCGTCCAGATGCGCCGCTGCGCTGCGCCGTAGCCCAGCTGCACCAGGTTGCCGTCGTTCAGGCGGACGTGTGGAATGCCCCGATCGGCCGCAGCGGTGACGATGCACGCCGTGCTTGGGCCCAGATATCGGTCGTCCACTACGGTGCGCACGCGGGCTACGGCGGCGGGCACGTCAAAGGGCTGGTCGTTAATGGCGGCCATGAGGAGCGCGTGGCCCTCGGCCAGCGCGCTGCGCGCGACCTGCTCTTCACGCGCCCGGAACACCATGCGGTACACGCCGTGCTGCGAGGTGCTGCGTGTCTGGCCAAAACCTGTGGGCATGCCAGCAAGGTTGAGCAGCTCGATGACGATGTGCTCCAGTACGTGGCCGCACCAAGTGCCCTCTTGCAGGCGTTGCAGGAAGCCACCGCGCTCGCCCACTCCGCAGTGGTGCTCGATTAGCGCGGGCAGCCAGGCGGTGAGCCGCTCGTTGAACCCTGGTAACTGGTGCGAGGCGTGGTCCTCCAGCGCGCCGAGGTCCAGCCAGACTTCCAGCACAGGGCGGTACGTCCAGATGTTCGGGCCGCGCAGGTAGTGAATGCGCAGTAGGTCAATGTCTTTAAATGAAGTCATGGGTCAGCGCACAGGGTGCGTAGTCCGTTGAAGGCAGGCAGAGCGGCTGGGTTGGCGCGCGCAAGATGGCATGGGTGCAAGCATACCGTTGCCGGTTCGCTGTGCGTTTGGAGGAAAATTCGGCTGCTGCCACTGTGCTGGCGGTTCTGCGCAATCCGCGCTTATTCAATTCAAGATGCAACATCACCAACGTGCGGTCGAGACTGGGGCGACGCCCCGTCTTTTTGAGGTAGAACTAAAGAGTCAACTTGGCCCTGATGAAAACGTGCTCGCCACGCTTCAGGTTGACCTCAGCGATGCGCTGCTTTTCACCAGCGACTTGGTCGTCGTGACCAGCGAGAGGCTGCTGGCATGCACACATGGCGGCGAATGGCGAGAGTGGGCGCTTGCGCCTGGCCTCGGCGTGCGGCTTGTGGACCACGGCGGCGTCGGCACCCTGGAACTCCACGACGACCGCAGCCGCCTTGGGCTCTGGTACTTCACTCTGGCATTGAACCCCGCGGCGCAGCGGCTGGCGCGCCAATTCGAGCTGCGTATCGCGCAGATCGTGCACGGCGGCCTGGCGCAGCGCGGGGCTGTCGATGCCGACGCCGTGTGTCCCGTGTGCCACAGCGAATTGCCACCCGACACCGAAGATTGCCCGGTCTGCGCCCGTGCACAGCCGCCGCAGCCCTCGACCTGGGTGCTGCTGCGGCTCTGGCGCTTTGCGCGCCCTTACCGCATGCAGTTGGCGACCGGCTTTGGCCTGGCATTGGCTTCTACCGCGGCGACGCTGGTGCCGCCGTACCTGACCATCCCGATCATGGACGACATCCTGATCCCGTTCCAGAGCGGTAAGCAGATCGAGCCTGGTCTGGTGATGCTCTACTTGAGCGGACTGCTGGCATCGGCCCTGTTGGCCTGGGGCTTGGGCTGGGCGCGCACCTACACCCTGGCGCTGGTGTCTGAGCGCATTGGCGCGGACCTGCGCACCACCACCTACGAGCATTTGCTGCGCCTGTCGCTCGATTACTTTGGCGGCAAGCGCACCGGCGACCTGATGGCACGGATCGGCTCTGAGACCGACCGCATCAACGTTTTCCTGTCGTTGCACGCGCTCGATTTCATCACCGACGTGCTGATGATCTGCATGACGGCGGCGATTTTGTTTTCCATCAACCCCTGGCTGGCGCTGGTCACGCTGGTGCCGCTGCCCTTTATTGGTTGGATGATCCACACCGTGCGCGACCGCCTGCGCACCGGGTTCGAGAAAATTGACCGCGTGTGGAGCGAAGTGACTAACGTGCTCGCCGACACCATTCCCGGTATCCGCGTGGTCAAGGCCTTTGCCCAGGAAAAACGCGAGGCCCAGCGGTTTCACGACGCTAACCAGCACAACCTGCAAGTCAACGACAAACTTAACAAGACGTGGGCGCTGTTCACGCCCACGGTCTCGCTTTTGACGGAGATTGGACTGCTTATCGTCTGGGGTTTTGGCATCTGGTTGGTGTCGAAAAGCCAGATTACGGTGGGTGTGCTCACGGCCTTCATTGCCTATATCGGGCGCTTTTATGGTCGGCTCGATTCCATGAGCCGCATCGTGTCCGTCACGCAAAAGGCTGCTGCGGGTGCCAAGCGCATCTTCGACATCCTGGACCACGTGAGCAACGTGCCTGAGCCGGTCAATCCGGTGCGTATGGAGCGTGTGCAGGGGGCTATTGGACTGCGCGGCGTGGGGTTCCGTTATGGCAGCCGCGCGGTCATCAAGGGGCTGGATCTGGATATTCGCCCAGGCGAGATGATCGGCCTGGTGGGACACAGCGGCTCGGGAAAAAGCACGCTGGTGAACTTGATCTGCCGCTTTTACGACGTGACAGAAGGGTCGATTTCGCTCGACGGCACCGATATTCGGCGCTTTGCGGTGGCCGACTACCGGCGCCGCATCGGTCTGGTGCTGCAGGAGCCGTTTCTGTTTTTCGGCACGATCTCCGAGAACATTGCCTACGGCAAGCCTGAGGCTACGCGCGCCGAAATTGTGGCGGCCGCGCGCGCCGCGCACGCACACGAATTCATCCTGCGCCTGCCACATGGCTACGACTCACTGGTCGGCGAGCGCGGCCAGGGCCTCTCGGGCGGCGAGCGCCAGCGCATCAGCATTGCGCGGGCGCTGCTGATCGATCCGCGCATCCTCATCCTTGACGAAGCCACCTCGGCAGTGGACACCGAGACGGAAAAAGAGATTCAAAAAGCACTCGACAACCTGGTGCAAGGCCGCACCACCATTGCCATTGCCCACCGGCTTTCCACCCTGCGCAAGGCCGACCGGCTGGTGGTGATGGACCGCGGTGAAATTGTCGAGGTTGGGCCACACGAAGCCCTTATGGAGCGGCGCGGCGCTTATTGGCGTTTGTACGAAGCCCAGGTGCGCCGCGCCGAAGAAGACGCACAGGCGGCGGGCGTGCTGCCCGAGGCGCTGTCCCATCCCGCCCATCCCGCAGGCCAATCATGAGCACCCCAAACATTCACCTACAGCGCGACGCCCATGGTCGGCTTGTGCTTACGCTGGCCGACGGCAGCAACCACGGCGGCGTGCAGCCGGTGCGCGCGTTTCCCATTGGCGCACCAGGCGAGGGCCTTTCTCTGCTGGGCCATGACGGGCATGAGCTGCTGTGGGTGGATCGCCTGACCGATCTGCCTGTTGGTATGCGCACGCTGATTGAGGAAGAACTCGCGGTGCGTGAGTTTTCACCCGAAATTACGCGCATCGTCTCGGTCTCGTGTTTTTCGACGCCGAGTATCTGGACGGTCACCACCGACCGCGGCGAAACCCAGCTCACCCTGAAGGCTGAAGAAGATATTCGGCGCTTGGCTGGCCGCACGCGGCTCCTGATTGCCAGCGCCGAGGGGGTGCAGTACGGCATCGCAGATACGGGTGCGCTGGACCGCCAGTCGCTGAGGTTGCTGGAGCGGTTCTTGTAGGTAGCGCGCTTCTGGATAGGGGTTTACCCGTATATTTCACTCAATCCGAAGAAAAGGGCTCAAGTTACCCTTCTTTTCGCCGAAATAGATGTACGAGATGGGTAGAGACCCTACTCCTTCCCTCTAACCGAGGCCACTGCCATGCAACTGCCACCTGTTGACCGATCGACAAGCTGGCGTCCCCAGGGCGCCGATCTTTACTCCACCGGAGCGTCAGGAGCGGTGCCGGTGCGCCCGATCAATGCCGCTAATCCTGTGGAATCCATGGACAGGTTGGGGGAGGGCGCCATCGTCAAGACGCCTGAAAAGCCCTCTGACCCCGACCAGGCGAACCGCGACTGGACCGAAATGAGCGAAAAGAAGGAGATCAAAACTCCTCCCGAGGTTCCCAAGGAGCCGCCGCTCTACAAGATGATGCTTGAGTTCATCCAGTCCATGTGGCGCGCCAGCGGCAGTGCCGTCGAGATGGCGCAGGAAGTGAACAAGACCACACTGGCTGAGCGCATGGCCCAGCAGGCCAACAACGAGCCGCTGACCTACTCAGACCCCAAGGTCAAGCGCACTACGGGACTTTAAGAGTCTTGCGGCGCAGCCCCTGGCAGGCTGCGCACATGGCCGGCCGGCACATGGCGCGCCGCCGAGCTGACATGACCGGTCTGGTCGTCAAAAAAGAAATCCGGTTCGAACTCGCGCAGGAACGGGCCTTTTTCTAGTCCGCCCAAAAACATTGCCTCGTCCACCGCCAGATTCCACTTCATCAGCGTGTTGATGGCGCGCTCGTGCGCCGGGGCGCTGCGTGCCGTCACCAACGCGATGCGCAGCCGCATACCCGAAACATCTGCCTGCTGTTGCAATTGGTGCAGTGCAGCGAGCAGGGGTTTGAAGGGGCCTCCAGAGAGAGGAAGCGCCGCCTTGCTGGTTTCATGCGACACAAAGGCCTCCAGCCCACCTTCCTGGTAAACGCGTTCGGCTTCGTCCGAGAACAGCACCGCGTCGCCGTCAAAGGCAATGCGCAGCTCATTGGGATAATTGATGCCCGCCGCGACCGATTCCGTCAGCACGCGCGCAGCCGGAAAACCCAGCTGCAACGCCTCACCCACGTCGCGCTCATTGGCAGAGAGGAACAGGTGCGCGCCCAGCGGACGCAAATAGCGAAACGGGTCGCGCCCTTGCGTGAATACGCCGCGCTCAAGCTTCAAGCCCGCGCTGTCCACAGAGCGGAAGATGCGCAGCGCTGTCACCGGGTCGTTGCGGGACAGCATGACCACCTCCACGCGTTGCATGGCCTCTGTGTTGAACGCCAGCAGCTTGCGCACCAGCGGCAGTGCGACACCCGGTTTGGCGGGCACCGCCAGACGCTCTTGTTGCAAACGCATGTAGGCCAGCGGGTTCTGTGCGTCGAACACGCGGTTTTCTTCTTCGAAATCAAACAGCGCGCGTGAGGAGATGGCGACTACGAGCTTGTCTTG
>JBQMQB010000105.1:0-6198 GCA_052172715.1 Giesbergeria sp.
TCGGATTCGGATTCGGTTTTGGCTTGGGCGTTGCAACCGTAGCGACAGCTGCAGGTTTTTGTTCTTCCTTTTTCTTGAAAAATTTAAACATGCAGCTCTACTCCGGTTTTGCGACTGAAACGACGATAGCCCTGATTGGGGGCGGGCAATGTTAGCTCAAGCACAAGGGGCCATAGGCTTAAATTTTTCTTTTCAAAGAGGGCTCCTTCGGGATATACGCCATAGGACGGCTTTGGCGCCCTAGCGGGCTGCTGACATACTCCCTGCACTCGCGCTACGCGATCCAACATGTCGATGCCGCCCAGGACGACCGGACGATCCCGTCCATAGACATGCAGGACGGAGGGCGCTTCGACAACCGTCTCATCGTTTCAAATTCCTTTGGTTGACGGTCACGCGCCAAATGCGATTGCCCTGCCCGCCCGGCGCCCTGCACACGCCGCGCTGCGGTGAAAATGGGCAGCTATTTTTGTTTTGAATCGTCAGCGTTGTACATGCCAGTTTTGATGGATAGCACCTTGGGTATCGACTTTGGTACCTCCAATTCGGCAATTGCCGTTCGCCAGGGCTCAGGTCCTTCCCGGCTGCTTGCCGTAGAGGGCGGGGCCCTCACCTTGCCCACGGCCTTGTTCTTCAACGCAGAAGACCACAGCACCCACTTTGGCCGCGATGCGATCGAGCAGTACCTTTCGGGCACCGAAGGCCGGTTGATGCGCTCGCTCAAAAGTCTTTTGGGCAGTGCGTTGCTGCAAGACCAGACAGCGGTGCACAACACCATGGTGAGCTACCGCGACATCATTGCCATGTACTTGCAGATGCTGGCACAAAAGGCCCGTGGCGCGCTCGGCGGCATGCCCGGCCGCGTGGTGATGGGGCGCCCGGTGCATTTCGTGGATGGCGATGCCGCCCGCGATCAGCAGGCCGAAGATGCGCTGCGCGACGCTGCGCTGAGCGCTGGATTTGCAAGTGTGTCGTTCCAGCTCGAACCCATTGCCGCCGCCTTGGACTACGAGCAACGCATCACGCGCGAGTCGCTGGTGCTGGTGGTGGACATCGGCGGTGGCACTTCGGATTTCACCGTGGTGCGCCTCGGCCCCCAACGCATGCAGCACACGGACCGCAGCAGCGATATGCTGGCCACCACCGGCGTGCACATCGGCGGCACCGACTTCGACCGCCGTCTTAGCCTGGAACTGCTCATGCCTTTGCTGGGCTTTCGCCACCTGGGTCCTAGCGGGCGAGAGGTGCCCAGCAGCGTCTTCTTTGATCTCTCGACCTGGCACCTGATCCAGTGGCTGTACTCGCCGCGCGCCCAGCGCGACGCGCAAAACCTGCGCACCGACTACACCGATGCCCGCCTGCATGCGCGGCTGATGCAGGTACTCAACGAGCGCTTGGGGCACCGCATGGCGAACACGGTGGAGCAAGCCAAGATCGCCGCATCGATGGGCGCCGTCGATGTGCCAATGCCGCTCGATTGGATCGAACCGGGCCTCGCTGCCGGGTTGACGGCGCAGGGTCTGACCGACTATCTGGACCAGCCTTTGCAGCAAGTGGTGGCCTGCGCACAAGAGTGTGTGCAGTTGGCAGGGCTGGGGGCACGTGGGTTGGACGCGATTTACCTTACGGGCGGGTCCTCGGCGTTGCAGCCGCTGCGGGAGGCACTTAGGCAGGCGCTGCCTGGCATACCGCAGGTTGAGGGCGATCTGTTTGGTGGTGTGGCGGCCGGGTTGGCGGTGTCTGGTTGAGGCGGCCCCGACACGCCCGCTCCGATGATTTTGAGGGTGAATGTGCGCCGATTAAAAGCGCTTGGCGACGCTCAAGATCACTGCCGTTCGGTCAAGCCGTCGTGAGGTGCCGCCGTCGTCTGTGGCCACGTAAAGCTCTCGGTTGCGCACCTTGGCGCCTGCGAGTTCTGCGCCAAAGACAAAGCCCCAGCGGGTATGCTCGATGCCCAGCCGATAGTCCACGGTATTCATGTCGCTGAAATGCCGCACGAACTGCCAGCCGAGGTGGCCAATAAGTTGGGTGGTGCCGTTGAGTGGGTAGGCAACGTCGAGGTCCAGCAGCTGCGAGCCACGCGAGTTTTTAAAGCCTGCGCCGTAACAGTTCATCGCGGGTGCCGGGTCGCCACCGGCCATCATGGCGGGCAGGTAGCCGGCGCACACGGTGGAGGTGTTCAGGCCCCGAAAGTCGCGGCTGGCAACGTACAGGTAGCGCGCCGTGAAGATGCCATAGCCCACTTCGCCCAGCAGGTAGCTGGTGTTGAACTTGGTGGTGGCCATGCCGAGCGGGTTCATCTCTTCATCAAAGCCGGTGGGCGCGTCAACACGGGCGCGGGGAAACCATTCGCGCGCTACGGCGGCGCCGTAGTGCAGGCCTTCGGGGTTACCGCCGCGCCAACCCAGTGCAAGTGTTGGGTTGAGCCGGTTGCTGTTGGGGAACGTGACCTTGCTGACCGTGGCAAGCTGGAAGTGGGCGAGCAGGCCCGATTCGTGCACCGCATCTACCGTGAGCTCGGCGCCAGGGCGGTTGAAAGTGTCAGACACGCCACGCGTCTTGCGGTCGCTGGAAAATTTGACCTCGGTGTCGATGGCGTAGGACTGGATTTCAGGCTCATCCGGTGCTGGCGCCGAGACGCTCTGGGCGAGCGCCGAGCCCGAGAGACCGGCGCAGAGTGCGCCAATGGCCAAGGCGGCGCGGGTGGAGGTGGCGGTAGGACGTGAACGCAGCATGGTGGTGTCTCCTCGGGTGGATCGGGTTTTGTTGTTGTGGCAATCAGTGCGCTTTGCAGCCTTCGGGCACCTTGTCGGCGCGGGTCATTTCCTCGGTCTGGCCGAGCATTTCGGTGCCGATGTAGGCGCGCACGGTCAGCACCTTGCCGTCGTCCTTGACGCGCACAGCGCCCTTGTAGTTTTTCTTGTCGCGCGGGTCATGCACCCAGCCCTGGCGCCAGGCGTCGCCGTCAAACTTTTGTAGCTTGGCGATGCGCACGCCGCAGGTGTCTTCGGGGGTGCCCGCGTCCTTGTCCCACACGATCTGGCCGCACAGTGCATCGGGGGCATCGGCGCAGGCTTTGAACTCGATCACGGCCGCCTTGTCGGCGCTGAGCCACAGGCCTTGGGCGTCTTGCGGGCTGGCGCTGTAGGCGGGCACGGCCGCCAGCAGGAGAACGGCGAAGAAGGGGGCATTGCGCAGCATGAGGGGCTCCTGGGGTTGTGCAAAATGGGGGCGAAGAACTACGGTGCTGGCGGAAATATTGGCCAGTGCTCCACCACCTTGCCGCCCGCCACCACCACGATGGCGCCGAACTGCTGGAGCAGTGCCTCGCTTTTTTGCGGGCGAAAAAACACCGTGTCGCCCGGCACCAGCGCTTGCCGGCCCGAGCCGACCATGACCTGCTGGTTGGGCGAGAGACCATAGAGGCCACTGGTCGCAAGGCCGACTGGAGAGACGGGATCGGCGCGCCACTGGCCCCCGTACAAAAACACACCGCGGCGTTGGTTGCGGTCCCACCACTGGGCGGCGGTGCCAATCCATTCCACACCCGTGGGCAACTGGAAGGCGCCGCTCTTGAGCACCGGCGTGGCGATAAAGCAGGCGGGCTCGCAACCTTCGAGGTGCGGCATGTCGAAGTCGGTCGGCTTGACGAAGGCCGAGCCCACGCTGACTTCGTTGGCCGCCCCCTCGCCGCCGTACATGTGAAAGGTGGGGGAGCCGGCCGCGTTCCAGGTGAGCGCAGCAGCCTGCTCACGCGAGACAGACAACGCTGCCAGGGCCTGGGCCTTGTAGCTGGCATACACCTGGCGGGCATGGTGCGCAGCGAAGGCGCGCGCACCCGGCAGGTCGGGGATTTCTGTGACGTGCGGGTCGTACCCCATCATCCCGGAGAACTCCAGCAAGGGTTCTGCTTTCAACAGCTGCAGGGCTTTTTCTAGGGCATCTGCACTGGCAAAGCCGCCCCGGTGCAAGCCCACATCAATCTCCAAATTGATGCGCAGCTTATGGCCCAGCGCGCGTGCCAGTTGCTGGTACTCGGCAAGCCGCTCTGGCGTGTCGACCAGCCACTGGAACTGGCGACTGGGGTCAAACGCGCCGCCCCGAAACCCTTGGTAGAAGGCGTGCGCCGCGCCCACCGGCAACGGCTTGCCCAGCAGCAGGTCGAATTTGGGCCGCTCGGCGGCTTGCAGCAGCAAGTAGGGCAGGTTGAACACCATCTGCCGTGTGCTTTGCGTCTGCTGCGCAATCAGGTCAAGGAGCGCGAAGCACGGCAGCGACTTGGCCACGACGCGCAGCCCGACGGCCGGGCTTTTCAGCGCCATCACCTTGCCAATGTTGGCCTGGACGCGGTCGCGGTCGATCACCATGACCGGCGTGGTGGCGTCGGTAGCGACATCCGATGCACGCAGCGCACCGGCCAGTTTAGAAAAGTAGGGCCCATGCGGAGCGCCGGTTTCCCCTGGACGCAATGCAAGCGCTGCAATGGCAGCAGCACCCGTGCCTGCCAGCAACAGGCGTCGGCGTGATGTTTTCATGCGGTCTCTCCAAACAGTTTGCGCAGGTGGGGGTTCAAGAAGCGTCCTCGCGGGTCGAGCTCGCGCCGCATGGCCAGAAAGTCGTTCCAGCGCGGGTACAGTGCCGCCAGCTGCACCGCGCCCAGGTCGTGCAACTTGCCCCAGTGCGGGCGGCCCTGGTACTTGCGATAGATGGGGCCGATCTCGGACGTCAGGTAGTCATACGGTTCACCTGCCGCCGCGTGCACCGCGATGGAGCAGCTCGCTCGCTGGTAGAACGGGCTGAGCCACGCTGCTTCGTCTGCGGCCACAAAGCGAAACTCCATCGGGAAATAGACATCGTTGCGCTTCTCCAGCGCAGCGATGACTTCTTTGGCGCAGGCCACGCCCACTTCTTGCGGTACGTGGTACTCGGTCTCGTTAAAGCGTGTGGGGCGCTGCGTTGCCAGCAAACGCCAAGCGCGGTTTTTGGCCTCTTCCCGCTGGTCGGAGTCGATCGCCCAGCCCGCTACCTTGCGCCGCAAGCTGGGGAAGTAGCCCAGCCAATCGCGCAGGCGGCGCAGGTCGCGCAGCACGTCTTCGTCGGCGGCGTGGGGCATCAGCACCTCACCACTGGTGTCGATGTCGTGCGAAATGCCAGCGGCGTAACCAGTGAACGGCAGGTAATAGAACTCGAAGTTGCGGTGCGCGCGCGCAAGCTCGGGCGCGCGCTCCAGCAGCTGCATCGCGGGCTCCAACCACACGCGGCGGTGCAGGTTGTAGGCAGGAACCACCCGCACCCGCGCCTGCGTGATGACGCCCAGGCTCCCCAGTGACACGCGCGCCGCAGCCAGCAGTTCAGGGCGCTGCTGCTCGCTGCATTCGATCACCTCGCCGCGCGCCGTCACCAAGCGGAGACCGACCACATCTGCATGCAGTGCAGGCAGCGTCATGCCGGTGCCATGGGTGGCGGTGCTGATGGCGCCGGCGTAGCTTTGCACGTCGACGTCTGGCAGGTTGCGCAGCGCCAGGCCTGCCGCATCCAGCTGCCGTGAGGCCGTGGCCAGGCGCGTGCCGCCCTGCACCAGCACGCTGTCATCATCGGGCGCCGCAGCCCCCACGCCTGAGAGCTGGTCCAGCGAGACGAGCCATTGGTCGGTCGGCACCAGCGGGGTAAACGAGTGGCCGGCACCCACGCAGCGCACTGGGCCGTTGGGCGCGTCTCGCAAGGCCTGGGCCAGCGCTGCCTCGTCACGCGGCACCAGAAAGCGCTTTGGCTGACAGTGCTGAATGCCCGACCAGTTCTGCCAGCGCGCCGGGGGCTTGGCGACGGGCGCGGTGCTAGCCGGTGCGGCAGCAGCCGGAGCCACCACGGGCGCCGCCGCGCGGACAACGGGCGCCAGCGCGGCGCCCAGAGCCACGCCGGTGCTGGTGCGCAACAGCGTTCGGCGGGCCGAGTTGTCTGGCGCAACGGGCACCGAATCAGTGCGGAAAGGGGTTTGCAATGGCATGTTGGGACGTTTCAGTGTTCGTTGGCCATGAACGCCACGAGTGCCCGCAGCTCTTGCGCCGAGCAGTCGGCGCATTGCCCACGCGGCGGCATGCTGCCTAGGCCCAGCTCGGCGTGTTGCACCAGGGTGTCCATGCCCTGCTTCTTGCGTGCTTGCCACGCGGGCGCAAAACCGGTGAGGGGCGCGTTGGCCGC
>JBQMQB010000105.1:6298-7607 GCA_052172715.1 Giesbergeria sp.
CTGAAAAACAATGGTCTCAAATAAAACGTTGTTTTTTAATGGGGATTCCCCGGATAGACAAGACCGCTTGTGCGTGCGGCGGCGCTTTGGCGCAGATGGCCGCGCACAATAGGCCGCATGAAGACCGACTCCCCCAAGGGCCGTGCCGCTCAACTTTCTAAGGAGGCCGCTCCTGCTGTAGCTGCCACCTCTGTACTGCCCGCACGCGGGCGCCCCAGCCTGCGCGACAAGGAGCAGCAGGCACGGCGCCAATTGCTGCTGTCCGCCGCACGGCGCCTGTTGCGCAAAGGCGGCGCGGCGGCTGTCACCATGCGCGCGGTGGCGGACGAAGTGGGTGTATCTACCACCGTCGTCTACGGCTTCTTTTCGGACAAGGCGGCGCTCATCGCACAAGCGGTGGACGGCGACCTCAAGCGCTTTGCCCGCCACCTTGAGCGCGCCGTCAGCGAGGCCGATAGCCCCGCCGATGCCCTGCACCGCGTAGCGCAGGCCTACGTGGCGTTCGGCATGGCGCACCCGCAGTCGTACCGCGTGATGTTTATGGAGCCGCGTCCGGCGTCAGCGGTCGAGGACTCGTCCATTGAATTTGGCAACCCCAGCGAGGACGCCTATGCCTTGGCCCGGGCGCTGGTGGACGGTCTGCTTGCGACAGAAGCCGTCTCTGCCGACGAGACCACTGTCGAAATGGCCGCGCAGATGTTCTGGGAGATGGTGCACGGCATCACCTCACTGCGCATCAGTTCTGGAGACGACCCCTGGTTTCATCGCCTGCCCGTCGTCGACCACGTAGCGCGCATGGTCCGGGTGTTTATTGGCGGTTTGCTGCAAGACATACACGTGGGGCAGAGCCCTGCGGCGGCGACACGCCGAACCGTCCGCGCTTCTCGGTAGGCTTCGCATCGCGGCTCTAGTCACGAGGTCTACCGGCTCAGGTTGACCGATTGCGTGAAGTTGGTGCGCCGCTCACCATCGAGGCCCCGCAACTGAAAAGCGCGCGGCGAGTTCTACAGCGACACGCGCGATCTGCTGAACAGGTGGCAGCGAGCCGTCAAGACAATTCTTCGACACGACGGGACAGCGCCGCTGCATTCCCCCGCGCAATCTCCCGAAACCCGTTCGAAATCCACCCCTGCACCGCCGCGGCTCGCCAGAAGGCCAGCGCCAAGCGGCGCGCCTCGTCCCATACGTCCTGCGTCGCCTCAGTAGGCGCCATCGCCTGCGCGCGCAGCTCCTGCGCCACCACTTCCCCCGCAATCGGCATGTAGAGCATGGGCAGCATGTCGTAGGTGGGCGAGAGGCGCCAGTCGTC
>JBQMQB010000106.1:0-7344 GCA_052172715.1 Giesbergeria sp.
AAGCTCGCGTGCAGCGCGTGTTCGATGGCCGGCACGATGATGTCGATGTTGTAGGCAATACCCAACCCGAGCAGCAACCCGGCGAAGGTGCCAATCACGCCCACCATGGCACCCTGCACCACGAAGATGCCCATGATGCTGCGCGGGCTGGCACCCAGCGTGCGCAGGATGGCGATGTCGGCGCGCTTGTCCTGCACCGTCATCACCAACGTGGAGACCAGGTTGAACGCCGCCACCGCGACGATGAGCGTGAGAATGATGAACATCATGCGTTTTTCAAGCTGCACCGCGGCAAACCAGGTGCGGTTCTGCTGCGTCCAGTCGCGAATCAGCAGGTTGCCGCTGAGCGTACCCGCCAGTTCCTGTGCGACGCTGCGCGCCTCGTGCAGGTCCTTGAGCTTGAGGCGCACGCCGGTCGGGCCTTCGAGCCGGAAGATGCGCTCGGCGTCGTCGATGTGCAGCAACACCAACGCCGAGTCGTACTCGTAATGACCCGAATTAAAGGTGCCCGCCACCGTCATCTGCTTGAGGCGCGGCACCACGCCGGCTGGCGTCACCTGGCCAGAGGGAGCGATCAGCGTCACCGCGTCGCCCACCTCCACCCCAAGAGCGTTTGCCAGCTCAACGCCCAGCACCACATGAAACGACCCCGGCGTGAGCCGCGCCACGGCAGCCGCATTGGCGGCAGCCAGATCCGTCACCTCGGCCTCGTGCGCAGGGTCGATGCCGCGCACCAGCGTGCCTTTCATGTCTTCACCACGCGCCAGCAACGCCTGGGCCGAGACGAACGGCGCAGCGCCTATCACCTGCGGATTGCGCCGCGCTTCCTGCATGGTGAGCTGCGGGTCGGCCATGGCGGCACCGCCTGGCGCAAAAATTTCAATATGCGAGACCACACTTAACATGCGGTCGCGCACCTCTTTCTGAAACCCGTTCATTACAGAGAGCACGATGATCAGCGCCGCCACACCCAGCGCAATGCCCAGCATGGACACGCCCGAGATGAAGGAGATGAAACCATTGCGCCGCGTAGCTCGCCCGGCACGGGTGTAGCGCCAACCTAAGGCTAGTTCGTAGGGAATTTGCATGAGTGCGCGATTGTGCCCCGGCGCACAATCGCGCCCATGTCGGACATTCCCCATTTGCTGGTGCCCTGGGCGGCAGCCAGCCCGCACGCGAGCAGCCAAGCGCTGCCAGAGCTGCAACTGCCCCAGCTTGAACGCCTGATTAACCGCCTCACGCCGCTGCCAGCCGATCTGCAGGACGAAGAGAGTTTTTCACCCCCGCACGAGCGGGCGCTGGGCCGCGCGCTCGGCCTGGGCGATGCCAATGGGCGCATACCCCTTGCCGCCTGGCACGCTGCGCGCTCCGGGCTTGCCGACGCAGCCCCTGTGGGCGAGGCCTGGGCCTTCCTCACGCTCTGCCACTGGCAGGTGCGCACCGACCATGTCACGCTTTCCAACCCAGACGACTTGCCACTCACCGAAGACGAATCGCGCACGCTGCTGGCCGCCATGGCGCCCTGGTTTGCCCAGGACGGCATCACGCTGCACTACGAGCAGCCCGGACGCTGGCTGGCAAGCGGCGCGCCGCTGGCCAATGTGGCCACCGCTTCGCTCGACCGCGTGGTGCAGCGCGACGTGCGCGCCTGGCTGAGCGATGCCCCCGCCGCCGCACCGCTGCGCCGCCTGCACAGCGAGATGCAGATGCTGCTCTACACCCACGCCCTGAACGATGCGCGCGAAGCACGCGGCCAAGCGCCGGTCAACGCTTTCTGGTTGCACGGCGCCGGCGCACTCCCGCTAGGCACGGCCGCGGCGCAAGCGCCGCAGGTGGTGGACAGCTTGCGCAGCCCTGCCCTGCGTGAAGACTGGCCCGCGTGGTGCGCCGCTTGGAAGGCGCTGGACGCCGGCCCGGTGGCTGCACTCGCAGCGCGCGCCGCAGCCGGGGAGCCGGTGCAGATCACGCTGTGCGGCGAGCTCGGCGCCCTGACCTGGCACAGCGCACCACGCGGTTTCAGCACGAAAATTTCAAGCCTTTTAAGGCCTCAGCGCTTTATCCACCTGCGCAAGCAGCTATGAACATAATAGCAAGACAAGTACCACCCCGCGCCGCCTGGGCGTTGGAGCAGGCCGGCGTGCACCCACTTCTGGCGCGCCTGTACGCTGCGCGCGGCGTGCAGAGCCACGACGAACTCGACGATGGCCTGGCCCGCCTGCTGGCACCTACAGGCCTCAAAGGCATCGAGGATGCCGCGCGCTTGCTGGCCGACGCCATTGCCGCGCAGCAGCGCATCTGCATCGTCGCCGATTACGACTGTGACGGCGCCACCGCCTGCGCCGTCGCTATGCGCGGCCTGGCCCTGCTGGGCGCGCAGCACGTCGAGTACCTGGTGCCCGACCGCGTGGTGGATGGCTACGGCCTGACGGCGCCCATCGCCCGCCGGGTGAAAGAGCGCGGCGCCGACCTGCTCGTCACCGTGGACAACGGCATCGCCAGTGTGGACGGTGTGGCCGAAGCAAAAGCCCTGGGCCTGTCGGTGCTCATCACCGACCACCACCTGCCGGGCGAGCAGTTGCCGGTGGCGGACGCCACCGTCAACCCGAACCAGCCGGGCTGCAGCTTCGAGAGCAAATCCATGGCTGGGGTGGGTGTGATGTTCTATGTGCTGCTGGCGCTGCGCACCGAGTTGCGCACACGCGGCCACTTCGACAAGGCCACACAGCCGCGCCTCGAACCCCTGCTGCCGTTGGTGGCGCTGGGCACCGTGGCCGACGTGGTGCGGCTCGACGCCAACAACCGCCGCCTGGTGGCGCAGGGCCTGCGGCGCATTCGCGCTGGCCATGCGCCCGCAGGCATCGCCGCGCTGTTTGCCGCCTCCGGCCGCAAGATGGAAGCGGCTACCAGTTTCGATTTCGGCTTTGCGCTGGGCCCACGCATCAACGCCGCTGGGCGCCTTGCCGACATGTCGCTGGGCATTGAATGCCTGCTGACCGACGACGCGGGCCGTGCGGCCCTGCTGGCGAACCAGCTCGACGCCATCAACCGCGAACGGCGCGAGATTGAAGGCGGCATGCGCGAGCAGGCGCTCCTGATGGCGGAAAACCTATTTGAAGAAGGTGCCGAGCCGCCGCCCGCCATCAGCGTGTTCGACGCCGAATTCCACGAGGGCGTGGTCGGCATCGTCGCCTCGCGCATCAAAGACAAACTGCACCGCCCAACCTTCGTCTTTGCCGCAAGCGGCGCGCCGGGCGCGAACGGTGAACTCAAAGGCTCAGGCCGCTCGATTGCCGGGTTTCATTTGCGCGATGCGCTCGACTTGGTGGCCAAACGCCACCCTGGCGTGCTCATCAAATTTGGCGGCCACGCCATGGCAGCAGGCTGCACACTGGCCGCCGATCAGTTCGAAGTGTTTGAGCAGGCGCTGGCACAGGTGGCGCGTGAGTGGCTGGACGCCGCTGCGCTCACACGCCGCATCGAGACCGACGGCGCCCTGGCGCCCGAATACTGCCGCGCCGATTTGGTGGACACCCTGCACCGCGAGGTCTGGGGCCAGGGCTTCGCACCGCCCACCTTCAGCGAAGAGGTGCAGGTGCTCAGCCAGCGCCTGGTGGGCGAGCGCCACCTCTCGCTCAAACTGATGCACCAAGGCCGGCCGGTGGACGGCATCTGGTTTGGCCATACCGACCCGCTGCCGGCGCGGGTGCTGCTCGCCTTTCGCCTCGATGTGAACGAGTGGAAGGGCGAGCGAAAGGTGCAGTTCCTGGTGGAGGGCGCGCAGGTCTGAAGCAGCGCCGCCCTAAAAGCTCTCCCAATCACCCTCTGCCGACGCCGATGCCGATGCCGTCGATTTAGGTTTGGCCGGTGGCGCAATGCGCGCCGGCGCTGGGCGGGGCGCTGAAGGTTTTTTAGCGGCCGCCGGGCCTGCCACGGCAGGCCGCGCGGCAGGCGCCGAGGCCAGCTTGCGCGGGGCCGCAGCAGGACGCGCGGCCACAGGCCGCGTAGCTGGCGCGCGCCGCGCCGCCAAGGCCACTGCACCCACGTTGAACACCGACACCACACCCGTCAAGTGCTGCGCCTGGTCGCGCAGCGCCGTGGCGGCGGCGGTGGATTCCTCGACCAACGCTGCGTTTTGCTGCGTCATCTGGTCAAGCTGGGTCACCGCCTGGTTGACTTGGGAAATGCCGTCGCGCTGCTCGGTGGACGATGCCGTGATTTCGCCGATCAGATCGCTCACGCGCTGCACGCTGGCGACGATCTCTTCCATGCTTTGCCCAGCTTCGGCCACCTGCCGCGAGCCTGTTTGGACATTTGCCACCGAAGTGCCTATGAGCTGCTTGATTTCCTTGGCAGCCTCGGCGCTGCGCCCAGCAAGGCTGCGAACTTCGCTGGCCACCACGGCAAACCCGCGCCCCTGCTCGCCCGCCCGCGCCGCCTCGACCGCCGCGTTAAGCGCCAAAATATTGGTCTGAAACGCGATACCGTCGATCACACCAATGATGTCGCCAATCTTGTTCGCGCTGCGGGTGATTTCCTCCATGCTGCTGACCACCTGGCCCACCACTTCACCACCGCGCATGGCGGCCTTGGCGGCATTGGCAGCGAGCTGATTGGCCTGGCGCGCCGTGTCGGCCGACTGGGTGACGGTGGCCGTGAGCTCCTCCATACTGGCCGCTGTCTGCTCCAGGTTGGCAGCCGCTTGTTCGGTGCGGGAAGACAGATCCTGGTTGCCTGTGGCAATGTCCGAGGATGCCAGCGACACGGCTTCGACTCCGGTACGCACCTCGCCCACCACGCGGCGCAGTTTTTCTGCCATTCGCGCGAGTGCGCCCAGCATGTAGCCAAATTCGTCCTTGCGCGTCACGTGCAACTCACGCGTGAGGTCGCCGTCGGCGATGGCATCGATCAGCTCGCCCGCCTGGGCCAGCGGCACAGTAATGGAGCGCACCAGCTTCCAGGCCACGAGCAGGAAAACCACCATCAGCACGGCGGCTGCCACCAAGCCCTGAATGGCGTACGAAGTGCGCTGCGACAAAGCCTCCGCCCGCACTTGAGCACCGCGGTGGTTCAATGTGTCAACAAAGGAATCTTGGGCCTTGAGGTAACTGGCGATCAGCGGAGTGAACTGCTCATCGGCATACGCCTGTGTGGCCACCACATCACCCGAACCCTTGAGTTCCCAGGTTTTGGCGGTGGCGGCCAAGACGGCCTTGCGCGTCGTCAGCACCTGTTCCACTGCCGCCTTTTCTTCCGGCGCAGTAGCCTCAGAAACGCTTTTTTCCTGGAGTTTGTTGACCTCGCCAATAATGGCCTTGACCTTGGCGTTGTACTGCTCAGCCAGCACTGCATCGGAAGTCACTGCAGCGCCCATCACCATATTGACGGCGACCTCTGTGGCGCCGCGCCAGCGCAGTGCTGTGGCAATGCGCTCATCGAGATGGACCACTTCGTCCATGGCGTTGGCCATGGACGAAGCCGCCCGGTACTGCACAAATCCTGAAATGCCCAACATGGTGAGCATCAGCACCAAAAAAGCACCCCAAAGTTTCCGCGAAACACCGATATTGTCGAGCTGCATGATTTTTTGGTCCTGAAATCGTATCGAACTGCAACTGTCGCACACAACCCTGCCAAGAGAAGGGTTCATTTACATTTTTCGCCGCCAGTCGCACGCCGCATTCATCAAGAAGTGGTAAGGGGCCCACACCTAAGGACACCCTATCGGTGGCTATCACCTGGATGGAGCTGGGCAGCACAAGCGCCCAAGGTGCCAATGACGGGCACGCGAGAACTTGCTCCGCCCCGCCTTTGCCCATGGGGCAAGCCGTGTCGAAACAAACCCGTAAGATGCAAGCGTGACCATTTACGCCAACGCCGACCTGCACTGCCATTCCGTCGTTTCCGACGGCACGCTCACCCCCGAAGTTCTCGCGGCACGGGCGCATGCCAACGGGGTTGATTTGTGGGCGCTGACCGACCACGACGAGGTTGGCGGCCAGCAGCGCGCCCTCGCCGCCGCACAGGCCCTGGGCATGGCCTACCTCAGCGGCGTGGAAATTTCCGTGACCTTTGCCGGCGCCACGGTGCACATCGTGGGGTTGGGGTTCGACCCGACCCACCCGCAGATGGTGCAAGGCCTGGCCGCGACGCGCGGCGGGCGGCTGGAGCGCGCGCGCGACATGGCCGCGCAGCTTGCTGCTGTGGGGATTGCCGACGCCCTAGAAGGTGCGCTGCGCCATGTGGGCAACCCGGAACTGGTCTCGCGCACGCACTTTGCGCGCTTTCTGGTGGAAACCAAAGTCTGCCGCGACACATCCGAAGTGTTCCGAAAATACTTGATTGAAGGCAAGCCCGGCTATGTGGAGCATCGCTGGGCAAAGCTGAGCGACGCAGTGCGTTGGATTACCGAGGCCGGCGGCATAGCCGTCGTGGCGCATCCAGCGCGCTATCGGTTCACGGCCAATGAAGAATTCGCGCTGTTTTCTGAGTTCCAACAATACGGTGGGCAGGCCGTCGAGGTCGTCACCGGCAGCCATTCTGCAGCCGAGGCGGTGCGCTACGCCGACCTGGCGCGCGAACTGGGCCTGGCTGCCTCGCGCGGCAGCGATTTCCACAGCCCAGACGAATCGCACACCGACCTTGGCAAACTGCCGCCGCTGCCCGCCGACCTAACACCCGCCTGGGATCTGGTCGCAGCGCATATCCACCCTGGTCGCTGAGACACCCCATGGCCCTGTACTTCGAAGTTCATCCCGACAACCCGCAGCCACGCCTGCTCAAACAAGCCGCAGGGCTGTTGCAGCAGGGCGGCATCCTGGCCGTTCCCACCGATTCCAGCTACGCCCTGGTCTGTCAGCTCGACGACAAGTCGGCGGTGGACCGACTGCGCCGCATTCGCGGCGTGGACGACAAGCACCACCTGACGCTGCTGTGCCGCGACCTCTCCGAGCTGGCCAGCTACGCACGCGTGGACAACCGGCAGTACCGGCTGCTCAAGCTCGGCACACCGGGCGCCTACACCTTTATCCTCGACGCGACGAAAGAAGTACCGCGCCGCGTCAGCCACCCCAGCCGCAAGACCATTGGCCTGCGCGTGCCTGAGGGCGCCGCACTGCAAGCGCTGCTGGAGCTGCATGGCGGACCGCTGCTGGGCACCACCCTGATCCCGCCCGGCGAGACAGAGCCCATGAACGATGCGCAAGAAATTTTGGCGCGCTTTGACAAGCTCATTGACGGCGTGATCGACGCCGGAGCCTGCCCGTCCGAACCGACCACCGTGCTCGACCTCACCCCCATGGAGAACGGCGGCGACGCCGAGGTGGTGCGCGAGGGCCGAGGAAACCT
>JBQMQB010000107.1:0-7334 GCA_052172715.1 Giesbergeria sp.
TGCCGGCACACGAAATCCTGGGTGAAATGGTGAGCAAGCAGCTCAAGTACTACCCCACAGTCACGCGTGAGCCCTTCCGCAACCAGGGCCGCATTCCCGACCTGATTGAATCGGGGAAACTGGCGGCCGATCTGGGCCTTCCCCAGCTCAACCCACTGGAAGACCGCGCCATGCTGTGCGGCAGCCCGGAAATGCTGGCGTCCATCAAGGCGCTTCTGGAAAAGCTCGATTTTGAAGAGGGCAACACCACGCGGCCGGGTGACTTCGTGGTTGAGCGGGCTTTCGTGGAGAAGTAAGCAAACTTTAGCAGCGACCCACGTGCGAGTGGGCGCTTCCTCCGGATGGCGCCGCCCGCAATGGCGCAGCGCCCAGCAGCCACACAGCTGCGGCGAAGTGAATCCACATAAGCGGCTTCGGGTTCACGCTGATGCGCTTCATCGCCGTCCTCCACAAAATCCTTGGGCACCTAGGTGTGGACGGCGAACCCCGACGCATTACCCCGCAAGCAGCCCACTGCGGTGGATAGCGCGCCGGATTCGATGTAGCCAAGCCGACTACCCCGAAGTGCCAAGGTACCAAATGACGGGTGAATCCATTCAATGCTGTCGCCGTATGGCGCCAGCATTTTTTGTGTGCTCGTGGTGTTTTTTCCCTTCACCGCAGGAGACATTCCATGCTCAGGTTTCGATTCGGCACATGGGTTCTGTGCGCGCTGGCGTTTTCCTGTGTGCCACTCCAGGTGCAGGCCCAGTCGGCGCAGACAGCGGTGCAGCAAATGGATGTCACGCACGCCGTGAACGTGGCCGGGCGCCAGCGCATGCTTGCGCAGCGCATGACCAAGGCCTATCTGATGCTGGGGCAAGGCATAGACCCGGATGGCGCACGCGCACTCTTGGAAGAGTCGATCCAGCTGTTTGAAGCCCAACTTACCGCGCTCAAGGCGTTTCAGCCCAATGCGGCGCAGGCCAAACCACTTGCCGATCTTGAGGCCGTGTGGGCCCGTTGCAAGCCGCTCCTGACGGCGCAACCGACCAAGTTGGGGGCGGATGTTCTGTACGCTCTGAGTGAAGAGCTACAGGAAGTCGCGCACCACGTCACGCTGGTCTACCGGGATGTTGACAGCCAGCCACTGGACCAACTGGTCAACCTCGCCGGGCGCCAGCGCATGCTCTCCCAGCGGATGATGAAGTTCTACCTGTACGAGACCTGGGACATCAACCGTGCACCGGCCGACATGGAACTTCATCTGGCTCGGGCCCATTTCACTGCGGTGCTGCAGCAGATGGAAACATCGCCGCTGACTGCGCCGAAGATCAAGGCGCAGGTGGCCGAGCTGCGCCGCGTGTGGGAGCCTTACCAGACGGTACTGTTCGCCAGCCGGGACCCTGCCAAAATTCGCCAGAATGCCCCGCTCGCAGCAAGCTTGAGCGAGCGCGTCCTGGCGAGCACCGAGAAGTTGGTCGAAGTGGCGTCGGCCGTCAACAAAGATTGATCCAAGCTAGCAGCCTGTCGGACTTGGAGCACCGAAAGCGAAAAACGGCCCCAGCGAGGACAGTGTTTGCCGGATTTGCAGCCGCATAGCCCGGCTATGGGGCAAAAAGCCGGTGAGAAATGGACCGCTGCGGTCGCTTTGTAGCCGGTGATTTCCAAGTCCGACAGGCTGCTAGGCGCCATTTCCTGCTCTCGGATCCGGGCGCCACCCCCCATGGCGCGGCGCCTACTTCGCCGCGTGCCGCGCCTCGTGCGACTCCTGCAGCGCCCGGGCACAGGCCGCACCCAGCAGCAACACGGCGGCGGAGAAATAAATCCACATGAGAAGCGCCACCAACGAACCGGCCGCTCCGTAGGCCGACACCACGGCAGCACCTGCCAGATAGGCCGAGAGCCCATGGCGCCCCACGGTGAACAACGCGGCGCCGATCAGGCCACCCCACAGCAGGTACCGCATACGCGGCTTGGGGTTCACGCTGATGCGCATCAGGCCCACGAACAGCGAGGTGGCAAACAGGAACGACACCAACTCGCTCAAGGCGACCAGCAACGGCTGCCAAGGCAAGTGCGTTCCCAGCCAGTTGGACGCAATTGCCATGCCGGCCGACACCATCAGCGAAATGAGCAGCAGAAACCCCATGGCCAGGATGTAGGCCAGGCCGCGCAGCCGCAGTGAGGCGGTGATCCACCAAGACGGCCGTGTGCTGGCGGTTGCATTCGGGTCCAGCCAGAGTTTGCAGAAGGCCGATTGCAGCTCTGCGAACACCCCCGTCGCACCCCACAACAGCAGCACCAGCGCGATCAGCGAAGCCCAAAGGCCCTGCGTGGGCTCACGCGCACTGGCCAACGCTTCGCGCACCACCGAGGCAGTCCGCTCGCCGGTCAGTAGGCGAATTTGCTCCAACAAATTCGATTCAACCAGCGATCGGTCGATCCACCAGCCGAGCGCCGCCACTACCAGCACCAGCAGCGGAGCCAAGCTCAGCATGCCGTAAAAGGCCATGGCCGCGCTCATACGCGGTCCGTCTGCCCCCAGCCACATTTCCACGGCGCGCACCGGCCACCAACTGCGGGGCGCGGGCGGCGTACTGCGCGAGGCGGGCGATGCGGCGGGCGGCGCAGGAGGGACGTACTCGGTGCTCATAGTGTCCACTTTAAGGCAATGCTCTTGAGCTTACCCACGCCGACAAGCGGCTGCAGAACAAGACCTGAGGACTTCTTGGATCCGCGCAGCGCAAAAATTTCGTGGGGCCGATGAACAGCCTTCGCTTGCAGGCTCCTAGGAGGGCAAAGCGTAGGTGCTGCGCTCCCGCAGCCACGACAGCAAATCGGCAGCAGGCATGGGACGTGCATAGAGGTAGCCTTGCGCGCCGTCGCAGCACTCATCGGCGAGGACCGCCCACTGCTGCTGCGTCTCAACCCCTTCGGCCATGGTGACAAGGCCAAGGCTGCGGCCCAGCGCCACTACGGCGCGGCAGATGGCGGCGTCGTTCGGGTCAACCAAAAGATCACGCACGAACGACTGGTCGATTTTGATCTGGTCGAGCGGCAGGCGTTTGACGTAGTACAGCGACGAGTAGCCAGTGCCGAAATCATCGAGCGCAAAGCTGACCCCGAGGTCCTTGAGTGCGTGCATGGTGCTGATGGTCTTCTCAATGTCGTCCACCAGCATGCTTTCGGTAATCTCCAGTTTGAGCCGCCCCGGACCAATGCTGTACTCCTGCAGCAGAGCTTGGACCTGCTCCACAAAGTTGCCCTCGCGCAACTGGCGTGCGCTGACGTTGACGGCAATACCCACCCGCGCGGCGAGTGGGTCAGCGCGCCACGCATGCAGGGTACGGCAGGCTTCAACAAGCACCCAGTGCCCGATCGGTACGATCAAGCCGGTACTCTCGGCGAGGCCGATAAACGCGAGCGGCGGCACCATCCCTCGCAGAGGGTTGTTCCAACGCACCAACGCTTCCACCCCCATGCACCGGCCCTGCCGGTCCACTTGCGGCTGGTAGTGCAGCACCAGTTCATTGCGCTCCACGGCATGGCGCAGCTCGCTCTCCATGGTGGCGCGGGCGTTGATTCGTTCCTGAATGGCGGGATCAAAGAAACGCACCGTGTTGCGCCCGGCCGCCTTGGCTTGGTACATCGCCAAGTCGGCGCGCTGCAAAAGCTCATCGGCTGGCACCGTCTGTCCAACAAACAGGGAGATCCCCACGCTGGTGGTGCCTTGGTAAAACACGCCACCCAGGTCGGACGGCGCAGACAGGCGGGCGACGATTTTGTCTGCCGCGGTGCCGGCATCCAACACGGCCGTCTCCAGACTCTCCCCCAATTGTTCGATCAGCACCACGAACTCATCGCCCCCCAAACGAGACACCGTGTCGCCCTCGCGCACGCAAGCACGCAACTTGCCTGCTACCTCCACCAGCAGGCGGTCGCCCATCTCGTGGCCTCGGGTGTCGTTGACGTTCTTGAAATGGTCCAGGTCGAGGTACAGAACGGCACGGTACTTGCCGCTGCGTGAACTGGCAGCCATCCCCTGTTGCAGACGGTCGCGCAACAGGCGGCGGTTGGGCAGCCCCGTGAGCGGGTCGAAAAAAGCCAATTGGTAGGCCTCTTCCTGCGCCTTCTTGCGGTCCGTCACGTCGCGCCAGACGCAATAAAGAACAGTGTGCCCCTGCAGCTCAATCCGCGAAAGGGTGACCTCCACAGAGAGCAACGACCCGTCGGCGCGGCAGTGCTCCCAATCAAAACGGGCCAAGCCCTCTTGCAGGGCGCGCTGCATCAGTTCCTCGGCCTTTTCGAACGAAAGCCGGCCATCGGGCTGCCTCTCCGGAGACAGCCGTGAGGGATGCCGCAAAATTTCTGCGCGCCTTGTGTAGCCCAAAGTGCGAATAGCAGCGCGGTTGCAGTCGGTAAAACTGCCGTTTTCGATGAGCCAGCACGGGTCCGGCGAGTTGTCGAACAGGTCGCGGAACCGTTTTTCACTGCTCTGCAGCGCCGACGACCGCTCCCGCGCCTGCTGGGCGAACTCGCACAGGCGTCGCCCCTCAAGCAGGTGCGCCAGTGCTGTGGCAAAGTGCCGCAGCGCCTCGCCATGGGCCACCCACAAAGCGGGGTCACAGGCGAGCAGGCAAAGGTAACCGTGGTCGCCGCCCCCGGCTACCAGGGGCAGACACAGCCACCGTGCGTCCCCCGCAGCATCGACCACAGGCAGGTCGGCCGTGAAACGGACCTCCACCACACCGTGCAAGGTGGCCAATTCGCGCGCCAGCCCTGTCGGGATGTCGTCATCCAACAGCGACGCAGCAGAACACAGCAGGCGCAAGAGCTGCTGTGCGTCAAAGAGCTTGCCGTTGGCGTCTGTCATGCGCTGCCAAATAAATCGTTACAAGTTTGGCGCCCCGAGCGCATCCCGTCAATACGGGAAAGTGGTTTTCGAGCGGTTCAAAAAAGCGCAGCCACCGGCTATAGAGCGCTGTTTCGTCCCCGCTCACAGCCGAAAGGCGCCAAAGGAAACTCGCGTGCCCAGCTTTACAGATTGGGGGCAAGCAGGCGCCGCAGCTCGGCCTCCTTCATGCCGCGGCGCTGCACCATATCTTTCACTTGGTCTTCGCCGATACGCCCGACGCTAAAGTACTTACTGTCAGGGTGGCCGAGGTAGAAGCCGCTCACGCTCGCAGCAGGGGCCATGGCCATGCTGTCGGTCAACTCCATACCGACCTCACCGCATTGCAGCACGCGGAACAGCTCGCGCTTGGCGCTGTGGTCCGGGCAGGCCGGGTAGCCGGGGGCGGGGCGGATGCCCTGGTACTTTTCGGCGATGAGTGCGTCGTTAGACAGACCCTCGCCCTGCGCGTAACCCCACAGATCGGTGCGCACGCGTTGGTGCAGGCATTCGGCAAAGGCTTCGGCCAGGCGGTCGGCCAGGCTCTTGAACAGGATGGCAGAGTAGTCGTCAAAGGCGTCGAGGAACTCCTGCGCCTTCTTCTCCACTCCCAACCCGGCGGTCACGGCAAACAGGCCGGCGTGGTCGGCGATACCGCTGTCTTTGGGGGCAACGAAGTCTGCCAGGCACCGGCTCGGGCGCATCACGCCTTCGACCGCCAGTTTTTCTGTCTGCTGGCGCAGGCCGTACCAGGTGGTGAGCACCTGGCTGCGGGTTTCGTCGGTGTAGAACTCGATGTCGTCGCCTACGCTGTTGGCGGGGTACAGCGCCATGACGCCGCTCGCGTGCAGCCAGCGGCCGGCGATGATTTTCTTCAACATCGCTTGGCCGTCGGCGAAGACGCGCGTGGCCTCTTCGCCGACGATCTCGTCTTTCAGGATGGCGGGGTATTTGCCAGCCAGGTCCCAGGTCTGGAAAAATGGGCCCCAGTCCATATAGGGCACCAGCTCATTCAGGTCAAAATTCTTGAACACCCGGCGCCCCAGCGCGCGTGGCGGCGTGGGCGTGAACGCCGACCAATCTATGGCGGTGGCGTTGGCGCGGGCCTGTGCCAGCGTCCACATGGGCGTTTGCTTTTTGTTGGCGTGCTGCGTGCGTACGTGGTCGTAGTCGGCACGCACTTCCTGCAAGAAGGCTTCGGCGCCATCACCCAGCAAGCTTTGTGCCACGCCAACGCTGCGCGACGCGTCGGGCACGTAGACCACGGGACCGTCGTAGTGCGGCGCAATTTTTACGGCGGTGTGCACGCGACTGCAGGTGGCGCCGCCGATGAGCAGCGGGATTTTTTTGACGCGGAAATGGTCGTCCTTGTGCATCTCGGCCGCCACGTACTGCATCTCTTCCAGGCTGGGAGTGATCAGTCCCGAGAGGCCCACGATGTCCGCGCCCTCCGCCTTGGCACGTGCCAGAATCTCGTGGCAGGGCACCATCACACCCATGTTGATGACCTCAAAGTTGTTGCACTGCAAGACCACCGTGACGATGTTCTTGCCGATGTCGTGCACATCGCCCTTCACCGTGGCGATGACGATCTTGCCCTTGGTGCGCACATCGCGCCCGGCCAGTTCGTCCTGGCGCTTTTCTTCTTCGATGTAAGGAATGAGGTGGGCCACGGCCAGCTTCATCACGCGCGCCGATTTCACTACCTGAGGCAGGAACATCTTGCCCTGGCCAAACAGGTCGCCGACGATGCTCATGCCGTCCATCAACGGCCCTTCGATCACATGCAGCGGGCGGCCACCCTTGGCCAATATCCCTTGGTAGGCCTCTTCGGTGTCTTCGACGATAAAGTCGGTGAAGCCGTGCACCAGCGCGTGCGACAGGCGCTCGCCCACCGTCTTGGGGGATTCGGGCGTGCCACGCCATTCGAGCTTTTTGCTCTCGTCCTTGGCGCCGCTCTTGGCGGTTTCGGCCACTTCGAGCAAGCGCTCAGCAGCGTCGGGGCGGCGGTTGAGGATGACGTCTTCCACACGTTCGCGCAGCACCGGATCGAGGTCGTCGTACACGCCCACCATGCCGGCGTTGACGATGCCCATATCCATGCCAGCTTTGATGGCGTGGTACAGGAACACGGTGTGGATGGCTTCGCGCACCGGGTCGTTGCCGCGGAAGCTGAACGACACGTTCGAGACGCCGCCCGAGACCTTGGCGCCGGGCAAGTTGGCTTTGATCCAACGCGTCGCTTCGATGAACTCGACGGCGTAGTTGGAATGCTCTTCAATGCCGGTGGCCACGGCAAAGATGTTCGGGTCGAAGATGATGTCCTCTGGCGGGAAACCCACTTCATCGACCAGAATCCGGTAAGCCCGCTCGCAGATGCCGATCTTGCGCTCGTAGGTATCGGCTTGGCCTTGCTCGTCAAACGCCATCACTACCGCAGCGGCGCCGTAGCGACGCACCA
>JBQMQB010000108.1:0-5017 GCA_052172715.1 Giesbergeria sp.
ACCAGCGTGGTGGACAAGCGATTCTTCCAGGGCTTGCCGTCGCCCGCGGCGGCGGCGCTGGTGGTGGGCTTTATCTGGCTGATGACCGAGCTGGGCATCGGCCGTGGCCAGTCCGGCTGGCTCAGCTGGCAGCAAATCACTTGGATCATGTTTGCCCTCACGCTGTACGCCGGGCTCACCATGGTGACCAACGTGCCGTTCTACAGCTTCAAAGATGTGCACATGAAGAAAAGCGTGCCATTTGCCGCCATTGTGCTCATCGCATTGGCGCTGGCCATGGTAAGCATCAGCCCTCCTGTGGTGCTGTTCTGCATCTTCGTGTTCTATGGTTTTAGCGGTTATGGCGTGTACGCCTGGCGCCGGGCCAAGGGACAACAGACGAGCGTAATCAGTACCTCCACCGACGAGCCGGATGAACGCGGCCTGCACAATTGACTCTGCACTTCTGTGCTATATTTCTACGCATGAAGACCGTGTTCCTAGCCCTACTGCTATCCCCCAACGGGCGGAGACAGTAACGCGCGCGCGCACACTTTTTCCAGCAAGGCCCGTATGCATTCCGCAGCGGGCCTTTTTTTTGGGCGCTCAGGGTCTCAATGCTGCGGATTTTTCCAGATAGAAGGACAAACCATGACCGACAAACTCATCATTTTTGACACCACCTTGCGCGACGGCGAGCAATCGCCCGGCGCCTCCATGACGCGTGACGAAAAACTGCGCATCGCACGCCAGCTTGAACGCCTGAAGGTTGACGTGATTGAAGCGGGCTTTGCCGCCAGCTCGAATGGTGACTTTGAAGCGGTGCAGCTGATTGCCAACAGCATCCAGGATTCGACCATCTGCTCACTCTCGCGCGCCAACGACCGCGACATTGCGCGGGCGGCAGAAGCTTTGAAGGGCGCCAACCGCGCGCGCATCCACACCTTCATTGCAACGAGCCCGCTGCACATGGAGAAAAAACTGCGCATGACGCCCGAGCAGGTGCTGGAGCAGGCGATTCAGTCGGTGCGTTTCGCCCGCAACTTGTGCGGTGACATCGAGTTCAGCCCGGAAGACGGCTACCGCAGCGAGGTGGATTTCCTTTGCCGGGTGATCGAGGCCGTGATTCGTGAGGGCGCGACCACCATCAACGTGCCCGACACCGTGGGCTACGCCATTCCCGAGCTGTATGGCAATTTCATCAAAACCTTGCGCGAGCGCGTCCCCAACAGCGACAAGGCGGTCTGGTCGGTGCATTGCCACAACGACCTCGGCATGGCAGTCGCCAATTCGCTCGCCGGAGTGAAAGTTGGCGGTGCGCGGCAGGTCGAATGCACCATCAACGGCCTGGGCGAGCGCGCAGGCAACTGCTCGCTCGAAGAAGTCGTCATGGCGGTAAAAACACGCAAGGACTACTTTGGACTCGAAGTAGGCATCGACACGCAGCACATCCTGGCGGCCAGCCGCATGGTCAGCCAGACCACGGGTTTTGTCGTGCAGCCCAACAAGGCAGTGGTGGGCGCCAACGCGTTTGCCCACGCCAGCGGCATCCACCAAGACGGCGTGCTCAAGGCGCGCGACACCTACGAAATCATGCGCGCCGAGGACGTGGGCTGGAGCGCCAACAAGATCGTGCTGGGCAAGCTTAGCGGCCGCAACGCCTTCAAGCAGCGCCTTCAGGATCTGGGAGTGAGCCTGGAGAGCGAAGCGGAAACAAATGCCGCCTTCGCCCGCTTTAAAGAGCTTGCCGACCGCAAGAGCGAGATTTTCGATGAAGACATTTTGGCTCTGGTGAGCGATGAGAGTGTCTCGAACCAAGGCGAAGAATACGTATTTGTGTCGCTCGCGCAGCACAGTGAAACCGGTGAGCGGCCGCATGCCAATGTGGTCTTTACCTCCGGTGGTAAGGAGGTTCACGGGAAATCAGACGGCAATGGCCCGGTGGATGCTTCGCTCAAAGCCATTGAGCAACACGTGCAAAGTGGGGCAGAAATGGTGCTCTATTCGGTGAACGCCATCAGTGGCTCCACCGAAAGCCAGGGAGAGGTCACGGTGCGCTTGCAAAGCAGTGGACGGGTGGTCAACGGCGTCGGGGCCGACCCGGACATCGTGGTGGCGTCTGCCAAGGCCTACATCAGTGCACTCAACAAATTGCACAGCAAAGCAGAGAAAGTGCCGGCCCAAGGCTGATACACTCCGCTGCGCTTTGATTTCGCGCAATTTCTTCAAAACAACACGCAAGACATTGATCTTGCGTGTTTTTTTATAATTCGCTACACTCACTTACTGATGTTGTTATTTGGAGACATACTGTGATTATTCGCCGTCTGTGGGTCGCCTTGTCTCCATTTTGCAAAGGTTTTTCGGCGCTTGCACTGGGCTTGGCCCTTGCAGCGCCTGCGGCAGAGGCCAAAACTCAAAAACATGCCAGCGCGAAGAAACCGGTGGCATCCGCCAAGCACCGGGCCAAGGTGACCAAGGCACCAAGGGCGTCCAAGTCGCCGAAGGTGTCTAAAGTGTCGGTGCACAAGGGCAAGAAGACTCGCGCGGTGCACGCCTCAGCGCGTTCTGCACGCAAACCGGTATTCACGGCTGCAGTCGTCAAAGCCCGCCCCTCTTTCGGGGAACTTGCCGGTTTGCACGCGCTGGACGATCCGCTGGATCTCAAATCCAGCGTCGCCCTGGTGATCGACCAAGACACCAACGAGGTGCTGTTCAGTAAGAACGACCATGCTGTGCTGCCTATTGCCTCGCTCACCAAGCTGATGACAGGTTTGATCATCAGCCAGGCGCGCCTGCCCATGGACGAATCGATCACCATCACAGAGGACGACGTCGACACCGAAAAGAACAGCCGTTCGCGCCTCGCGGTGGGCACTACGCTGAGCCGCCGCGAAATGCTGCATCTGGCGCTGATGTCGAGCGAGAACCGTGCTGCCCACGCGCTGGGCCGCACCTACCCCGGCGGGCTGGCGGCGTTTGTCACACAAATGAACGCTAAGGCGCGGCTGATTGGCATGGGCGACACCCGCTATGTGGAGCCTACTGGTCTGTCGAGTCAGAACCAGTCGAGCGCGCGAGACCTGGCGGCTTTGGTGAACGTGGCGCACAGCGACCCGGTCTTGCGCGAATTCACCACGTCACCCGGCTACGAAGTGGCCGTGGGCCACCGCACCCTGCAATTCAACAATACCAACCGGCTGGTGAAAAATCCAGAATGGGACATCGGCCTGCAAAAAACTGGCTACATCACTGAAGCCGGGCGTTGCCTGGTCATGCAGGCGCAGATTTCCGGGCGAAAAGTGATCATGGTGTTTCTTGATTCCGCTGGAAAATTAAGCCGGATTGGAGACGCTGAGCGCGTTCGTTCCTGGGTGGAATCAACCGCAGGACTCGCCACCAACAACCATTCTTCGGCCATCAAGGGTTGAGTAATTGCCCAACCTCGACCAACAGCGGTGACGAGGTGTTTCAAAATATCTTGTCTTTCCGCTTAAGAGCCGTCGGACCTGAGAATCCCCGGCTACAAACGCGAACGGCTCCGAGCGCCTACTAGGCGCCCCTGGGTTTGGCCGACCCGGCGCTCAGTGCTTCGCCTTCGCTGCCAAACCCCAGCGCCAGTGAAATGCTCTTCACTGCGGCCTGCAGCTTAGGAAGCCAAGCGTCTTCGAGTCTGTCGGCGGGCGCCGAAATAGAGAGTCCCGCCACAAGCTTGCCTTGATCGTCGTGAATGCCTGCTGCCATGCAGCGCACACCCAGTTCCAGTTCTTCGTTGTCGCGGGCCACGCCGGTCTCGCGGGCCTGGGCCAGTTCGCGTTCAAGGTCTGGCAAGCGTGTCAGGCTGTTGCGCGTATTCCCGGCAAGACCTGTGCGGGTCGCATAGGCCCGTACCCGTGCGCTGTCGTCTGCCGCCAGAAACAGTTTGCCGGTGGAGGTGAGGTGCAGCGGCGCACGACCGCCGATGGCGCGCACCACTTGCATGCCCGAGCGTTCGCTGTAGGCGCGTTCCACGTAGATGATTTCGTCACCCTGGCGCATGCTGAGATTCACCGGCTGCTGTATCAGGCGGTGCAATTCCCGCATGGGTCCTATCGCTGCATCACGCACACTCAGGCGCGCTTTGACCACATTGCCCAGTTCCAGCAGGCGCATGCCCAGCCGGTAGCTGCCGGCTTCGGGCCGGTCCACAAAGCGGCCGATGGTCAGGTCGTTGAGAATGCGGTGCGCCGTGGAGGGGTGCAGACCGGTGCGCTCACTGATCTCTTTGAGTGAGACGGATTCTTCATGGTTCGCGAGTACGTCCATGAGTGCAAACATGCGCTCAAGCACTTGAACGCTGGGTTTCGCTTGCAAAGAAGCGGATTGTTTTTTCATGGCATTTTCTCCCGCAAAGCGGTATGCCATTTTACCTTGTGAAAATGTGCGCGGTAGGGCGCTGAACTCAAGGGCGCCGGTGCACTGCGTGCCAATGCCCTTGCTGCAAAATTTCATGCGGCAGAAAGCGCGCTTTGTACTGCATCTTTCGGCTTTCTTCGATCCAGTAGCCGAGGTACACATGTGCCAGGCCCAATGTTTTGACCTGTTCAATTTGCCAGAGGACGGCGTAGGTTCCCAGGTTGCAGCCGGGCGCGGGGTCGAAGAAGGTGTACACGGCTGAGAGGCCGTCGTCGAGCAAGTCCAGAATCGCCACCATTACAAGCTGACCTGGGGCTTGTGCCGTCCCCAATTCCCGAAATTCCACCAGCCGCGAGTTGACGCGGCTTTGCAGCAAAAACTGCGTGTACTGCTCTACGCTGTCGTGGTCCATACCGCCGCCGCTGTGTCGCCCCGTCTGGTAGCGCAGGTACAGCTGGTAATGTTCCGGGTCAAACACGGGGCGCAGCACGCGTGCCTGTAGGTGACCGTGCTGCGCGCGCGCGCGGCGTTGGCTGCGGTCGGGTTTGAAGTCCGCAGCGAGAACACGCAAGGCCACACAGGCCTGGCAACCTTCGCAGTAAGGCCGGTAGGTAAACATGCCGCTGCGCCGAAAGCCCTGTGC
>JBQMQB010000108.1:5117-7313 GCA_052172715.1 Giesbergeria sp.
AACCTTCGCAGTAAGGCCGGTAGGTAAACATGCCGCTGCGCCGAAAGCCCTGTGCAACCAGCCCCGAGTAGCTGTCGGCGCGCACCAAATGGCTGGGCGTTGCCACCTGTGAGCGCGCCATGCGCCCTGGCAGGTAGCTGCAGACGTAGGGCGCTGTGGCGTAGAACTGCAGCGTCTGAAAGGGGAGTTCGTTCAGTTGCGTCATCTTGTCGTGGGCGCAATGGGAAGTATTTCGTTCCAGTATAGGGGCTTGAATTGCCACTCCACAGGAGCTTGTTTGAGCGCCAGCGCCACCCCATTCGCAAACTGGGAGCGTGGCATCTCGCGGGCGCCCAAGCGCGCCAGGTGGGGCGTGTTCTGCTGGCAGTCGATGCTGGCAATGCCGTGCTGACGGCACAGCGCCACCAGCGCGGCCAAGGCGATCTTGGAAGCTTCTGGCACCAGCGAGAACATGGATTCACCAAACACCGCTCGGCCGATCGCCACACAGTACAGACCGCCCACGCGCTGCCCATTGACCCAGGTTTCTATGCTGTGGGCGGTGCCTGCCTGGTGCAGCTTGGTGTAGGCATGTTGCATGTCTTCGCCGATCCAGGTGCCCGCCTGTCCCGCGCGCGGGGTTTGCGCGCACGCAGCAATCACCCCTGCGAAATCGTGGTCCACGCGAATCTCGCACTTTGCGTCTCGGCGGAACCGCTCCAGCACCTGTCGCAGCGAACGATGCAGCCGAAACTGCGCCACCTGCAGCACCATGCGAGGGTCAGGCGACCACCACAAAATCGGTTGGTCGCCGGAATACCACGGGAAAATACCGTGTGCATAGGCGCTGCGCAGGCGATCTACGGTCAAGTCGCCCCCTGCGGCAAGCAAACCAGGCGCGGGAGTTGAGGTGTCCCAAGCGCTGCTTACCGGGGGAAATGGGTCTGTGGAGCCAAGCCAGGGAAGCGTCACGGTGTCGGGGTGCAAGTCATGCAGCCATGGTATCGCGAGGAATGCAGACGAAACCGCCCGCAGTTGTGGGCTGTGGTCGATGGACATGGTGATCGCCCCCTCTCACTCGAACGCCTCTATGCCTTAAACACCGGTCTTAGCCGCTCACTTGCGCAGTGGGTGCAGTGCGCGGCGTTTCGCTCACCAGTTTGGACAGTTCGATGAGACCTATCGGCGGCACCGTCAGCCACGGCAGCGCAAAGAGTCGCTTGGCCAGGCCGACGGACATCCGTTCGATCTGCTTGCGTTCACCCGCCAGCCGCGCCGCGAGCAAAGGGTCGCGTGTGCCTGCTGCGAGGATGCTCTTGTTGAGTACCCAGGCATAGGGTTCAACGCTCGCGCGGCGTAGGTCTTCCTGCAAGGCGGCGGCCTGTGACACCGGAGTCACCTCCGGAAGGGTCACCAGAATGATCTTGGTATACGCCGCGTCTTGCAGCCGCATCAGCGGCGTGACCACGCGCCCGGCACTGTGCCCTTCAAACTCGTGCAGCATCTGCCGGTGGTAGGCACCTGTCGCATCCATCAGCAGCATCGAGTGCCCAGTCGGCGCGGTATCCAGCACCACAAAAGCGCTGCGTCCCTCACTGACAATGCGTGAGAAGGCATGGAAGACCGCCACCTCCTCGGTGCAGGGCGAGCGCAGGTCTTCAAGGAGCAGGGCTTGCTCCTGTGGGTCAAGATTCGGTGACTTGGCGGCCATGATCTTGTCGATGTAGCGCTGGGTCTCTATCTTTGGATCGATGCGGCTGACATGCAAACCCGGCATATCGCCATCGAGTGTCACCGCCAAGTGCGCGGCTGGGTCCGTGGTGCTCAAGTGCACGGTCTTGCCGCGCTGAACCAACCCCAAAGCCAGGGCTGCCGCGACCGTCGTTTTGCCCACGCCTCCTTTGCCCATGACCATGATCAAGCCGTGATCGGCTGTGGCCAACTCGTCGGCCAACGCAGCGAGCCCTTGGATGTGGACCATCTGCTGGGTGGCTGAAGGCTGCATGGCCTCGCAGGTCGGGGAAGCTGGCGACAGCAATGCACGCAGGGCAGGGAGGCCCACCGTATCGAAGGCCCGAAGCGGCACCTGGTCCTGCGGTAAGTTCTTCAGCGACTGCGGCATTTCATCCAGTGCCTGCTGCCCCAGCCTCTCGATGGCGCGAGCCACTGCATCGCTGCGGTCGCTGGCGTGGAACACGCCGTTGATCGCCAGGCGCT
>JBQMQB010000109.1:0-5108 GCA_052172715.1 Giesbergeria sp.
ATGTCCTTGCACGCGAAAGAACCCCGTGCCTGCCGTGCCGCTCGCACGTTCGTCTTCCGTTGCCATACGCACGGCTCGAACCTGCAAATGCAGTCGCAAGGCGATGCCGGCGAGCGGGTGGTTGCCATCGAGCACCACGTGATCTGGGTAAATCTGCGACACCGTGTAGAGGCCCTCGCGCGGCGCCTCTTCGCTGACACCTGCGGGCAGGGCGGTACCTTCGAAGCTCATGCCTTCTTCTATCCCCTTGGGGAATATCGCAAGGGGTTCCAGAAAGAGCAACTCTTCATCAAACTCGCCAAAGGCTTCCTCGGGCTCCAGATGAAGATCAAGTGTTGCGCCGGTGCTGTGGCCTTGCAAGGCTTGCTCGACGCGGGCCAGCAGATCGTGGCCGCCGACAAGAAACTCTACGGGTTCGTCCAACACGTCAAGCTCCTCGCCCAAGGTGTCTTTCAAAACCCAGGTCAGGGCGACGATGCAATGTTCTGTGATTTCCATAGGAGAATTCTCGCATCCCGGCGGGCTTGTTGCTGGGTGGGCCTGAAATTCCATACGAACCGATCTTCTGATTCTCTTGATTGGCCGCCAAAGCGCGTGGAAGGCCGTGTAGCGCTGTAGATAAAAAGTATTTACTGGCCTGTGACAATCGGCCCGATGTTCCGCATTAACTCGAATGCTTGCTGAAACTGCAAGCCATGTTTTAACTTACGGATTGGTTGTATGCCAAGGAGACATGACCGTGGAAAATTCTGAACCGCAATCGCCAGCCACGCTGCTAGAGGGCCGTTTTGAAGGGCGCAACGACTTTGCGCAATGGGTGCGCGACGCCCTTGTGCATGCCGGTCAGGCTGGCTGGCGCGAAATTATTCTGAGTGATGCCAGCTTTGCCGACTGGCCGCTGGGCGAGAGCGCGGTGATCGAGTCGCTCAATGTCTGGGCGCGTGGCGGCCGAAAATTCACCCTGTTGGCTAAGAATTACGACGAGGTGGTGCGCCGCCACCCTCGGTTTGTCCGCTGGCGCACTACCTGGGACCACATCATCCTGTGCCGCGCAAGTCCCAACACCGATGCGCTCGACTTGCCGAGCATGATCTGGTCGCCCGAATGGGTGCTGCACCGGCTTGATCCGGTGCGCTCCATTGGCGTGGCGGGCACCGAGCCCGGGCGACGAGTTGCTGCGCAGGAGCTGCTGCGCGAGTGGATACAGACCAAAAGCAGCCCCGGATTCTCTGCCACCACCCTGGGGTTGTGAAAAATTTTCGGTTGGTGTCAACCGCGCATGCGGTTACTTCGTTGCGGGCGGATGCGTCTGCAGTGAGACGATGACCGAAACGACGTAAAAATAATGAGATGTGGTTTTGGTGCGTGTGTCAATTCGTGTAAAACACAATTGACAAACTCTCACTATAATACTTGTTGAGTCAAAGTATTGCGTTGTCGCAAAAACTCTACCAAAGCGTAGCTGAGCTGCAAGAAGCAGGACGTTTTGGCAACTTAATCTATAACTGTCTCTTGAGGAGAATTGAATTGAACAAGTCTTTCGTCATCGCTTCGCTGATCGCCGCCGCTGCCCTCGCCGCTTGTGGCAAGAAGGACGAGCCCGTTCCTGCGCCTGCACCCGCACCTGTGGAAGCCCCTGCTGCTGCCGCACCTGCCGCTGCTGAACCCGCAGCTCCTGCTGTTGCCGCACCTGCTGCTGAGCCCGCAGCCCCTGCAGCTTCTGCTACCGCTACCGATGCTGCTATGCCTGCTGCGGGCGAATCTGATGCTGCCAAGCAGGCTGCTGACGCCGCTGCCGCTGCCGCTGCATCCGCCGCAAAGTAATTTACTAGCTGCGCCTGCGGGGTTTCCGCAGGTTGCGCTTCCTGAGCCCCGTGCCGTTGGCCGGGGCTTTTTTTCGTGTGCTAGTTTTCTTGACCGACTGCGATCCAGTCGGTTCCCAGGGACTGATCGGCCACCACAATGGCCTCTGTGTTCCAGCCTAGTGTCTGCGCAAAGAGCTGTTGCACCAGCGCAGGGCGGTTGTTGCTTGCGCTCAAGTGGGCTGCCACCACGTGCTGCAGGCCCACGTGGGCGAGGGTTGCAAGCATGTCTGCGGCAGCCATGTTGGAGAGATGGCCCAGGTCGCCGCTGACGCGGCGCTTGAGAAAAGGAGGGTAGCCGGACTGCTCCAGCAGTTGCGGGTCGTGGTTGGCTTCGAGCAAAAGGGCGTGGCAGCCCGCAAGCCGTGCCAGTACATGCGCCGTCGCATGGCCCAGATCTGTTGCCAGACCCAGGTGGTACTCCCCGTCGCTGCAGCGCAGTTGCAAGGGTTCGCGGGCATCGTGCGGCACGGTGAACGGATGTGCTTCAAAGCTGCCCAGGTCAATGGCATCCCCGTCCTGCACCAGATGAAGCAGATGGCCTAGCGCTGGACTTCCGATGGCCGCATGCGTGCCCGGGCTCATCCACAGTGGTGTGGCGTGCTTTTGTGCAAACGCTGCGGCACAGCCGACATGGTCAGAGTGCTCGTGCGTGATGAAAATGGCGTCTATGTCGCTGCACGCGAGGCCCGCACGCGCGAGCCGCTGAGCAAGCTGGCGCGGGCCGAAGCCGCAATCGACCAGCAGGCGGTGCGTGCCGGTGCTGTTCAGACCCTCGACGACGGTGCCGTTGCCCGCACTGCCGCTGCCAAGGCTGCAGAAACGCAGCACTTATTTCATGTCGTCGGCAATCACACGGACGATGCGTGCCGCATTTTCAGAGCTCTCGGGTGCACCCTCAGCGTTCAGCACCGACACTGTGCTGGCGTTGCCCTCACTGCGCACCACAATGCGGTACTTGAGCGGGGGTGTTGCTGATTTGGAGCTGCCAAAGAGCTTGCCGAAGAAGCCAGGCTTCTGGTCGGTGCCGGGTGCGACATAGCGCACGAAGTACACGCCTTGGCTGCGGTCGCGGTCTTCCACCGTGAAGCCGGTGCGGTCAAGTGCCAGACCCACTCGGCGCCAGGCGCGTTCAAACCCTTCATCGACTTGCAGCACGGGCACGTTTCCTTGGCTGGCGACGCGAACGTCGGCTGCCTTGGCTCCAGACACGGTGGCGGCGCGTGCCTGTTCAGCAGGTACGCCCAAGGCGACCATCATGCGGCGCAGGAATTCCACTTCGAGCTCCGGGTCGCTCGGGCGCGGCTGCCAGACGGTGGACTCTTTGGTGGCGCTGTTGAACACCTCGATCATGCCGCGGTGGCTGACATAGATTTCCGTGCTGCCGTCGGGGCGGCGCTCCAGCCGGGTGCGAAACTTGTCGCGCTCACCGGTGGAATAGAGCGAATCGAGCACCTTGCCGAGCGTGGAGCGGATGAAATCCTGCGGAATCTTGGCGCGGTTCTCGGCCCAGTCGGTTTCCATGATGCCAAGGTCGATTTGGTCGAGTGCGAGCGTAAAACCGTTTTCTAGCCAGAAATCGCGCACTGGGTCCCAAATTTTGTCGGCCGGGCGCTGCACCACCAGCCAGCGCTGCTCACCGTTGCGCTCGATGCGCACATCGCCCATGCGAGTGGCAGCAGCCTGGGTGCCAGGCGTTTGCGACGACTTGTTGGCTTCCATGGCATTGGCAGATGCCACGCCCCCGGTAACCGTGTAGCGCGAGTCGCGCGAGAGCTGTTTGAGGTCGGGTGGCACTTCCAGGGTGCGTCCCTTGGACGCGCTCTTGTAGTCGATCTTGTCGCCTTCCAGTACTGAGCAGGCCGATAACGCGATGGTCAGGCCCAGCAGGCCGATTCGTGCAGCAGTTTTCACGCGGGAAATCCTCTTGAATTCGTGGGGCAGAACGCAGGCTGGTGTGGTGATCAAAGCAGGCCGACAGCGCGCAGTGCGCCTTCGACGGTCGCTTCGTTGCCAGGGCTGAGCGGTGTCATGGGAAGGCGCAATGTGCCGCCGCAGCGCCCCATACGCGCCAACGCCCATTTGACGGGAATCGGGTTGGCTTCGATGAACAGGTGCTTGTGCAGCGGCATCAGGCGAAACTGGATCTCCATAGCGCGGCGAATATCACCCGCCAGTGCAGCCACGCACAACTCGTGCATCAAACGTGGCGCCACGTTGGCGGTGACGCTGATGTTGCCGTGGCCACCGCACAGCATGAGGGCGACGGCAGTAGGGTCGTCCCCGGAGTAAATGGCAAAGCTCTTCGGCAGGTCGCGAATCAGCCACTGCGCACGTGCGATATCGCCCGTGGCTTCCTTGATGCCGACGATACCTGGCACCTGCGCCAGGCGCAGCACCGTGTCGTGCAGCATGTCGCCGACGCAGCGGCCGGGCACGTTGTAGAGCACGATGGGCAGGTCGCCCGTGGCCTCGGCAATGGCCTTGAAGTGCTGGTATTGGCCCTCTTGCGTGGGCTTGTTGTAGTAGGGCACTACCTGCAATTGGCTGTCGGCACCGACGTTCTTGGCAAAGCGCGCTAGCTCGATGGCCTCTTTGGTGGAGTTGGCGCCGCACCCGGCCATGACTGGTACGCGGCCCGCAGCCTGCTCGACGCTGACGCGGATGATTTCGCAATGCTCCTCGACGTCCACCGTGGGCGACTCGCCCGTGGTACCCACGACGCCGATGCAATCAGTGCCCTCCTGGATGTGCCAGTCGATGAGTGTTCGAAGGCACTTGTAATCCACGCTCCCGTCTTCGTGCATGGGGGTGACGAGGGCGACGATGCTACCGGTAAGAAGCGGGCTGGGAGAGGTCATGGCGGCTGGAAAAAACGCAAAGAAGCATTCTAGCGGGAGGCACCCGTTGCGGGCTGCCTGGTCTCAGTGCAGCGGCGCCAACGCAAAGCGTGGTGCAGTGGTATGCGCATCGCCTGCAAGGCGTACTGCGGCGATGCGCTGCACATAGCGGGGCGGGTGGTCAAGAAATCCGTCTTCGTAGGCAACCACCTGCAGACCTTCACAGGCGCGCAGGAGTTCCCCCGGCACCAGAAGAAAGTCGGGGCTGGCGGGACGGCCCACGGTTTCGTTGCCTTGCGCAAAGGTCTCGTACAGCAGCACGCCGCCAGGCGCGATGCTTTGCACGATGTGCGGCAACAGTGCACGCCACAGGTAATTGGTGACCACCACCGTGCCAAATTGCCGT
>JBQMQB010000109.1:5208-7312 GCA_052172715.1 Giesbergeria sp.
CCAGAGGCTGCGCAATGCTGCGCTGCGTGGTGTGGGTGTTTCCATCATGCGGGCTGCGCAGCAGGGCGGCGCGCAATCGGGTGCTCGCGCACGGGGATGTTGATGAGACCGGCGAGCACGCCAAAGGCAATCGCCAGCATCCAGACGATGTCGTAGCTGCCGGTGCGGTCGTACAGGTAGCCGCCCAGCCACACGCCCATGAAGCTGCCGACCTGGTGGCTGAAGAACACGAAGCCGCCCAGCATCGAGAGGTGTTGCACGCCAAAAATCTGCGCCACGGCGGCGTTGGTTGGCGGCACAGTGGAAAGCCACAGCGCACCCATGACCGCCGAGAAGATGTACACCGACAGGGGCGTGAGCGGCGCCAGCAAGAACACCGTAATCACCACCGCACGGGTGAAATAGATGAACATCAGAATGTGCCGCTTGGCCATCCACTGACCCAGCGCGCCTGAGATATAGGTGCCAAATACGTTGAACAGGCCAATCAGCGCGAGCGAATAGCCTGCCACCTGCGGCGAGAGGCCGTGGTCGCGCAAATAGCTCGGCATGTGCACGGCGATGAACACCACCTGAAACCCGCAGACGAAATACCCTGCGGTGAGCATCAGAAAACTCGGGTAACGCAGCGCCTCAGAGAGTGCCTCGCGAATGCCCTGGCTGTGCTGCACGGGCGCGGTTCCGGCAAAGCGCGGTTCGCGCAGCCAGAAAGCCAGCGGCACGATGACCAGCACCATCGCGGCGAGCACCAGCAGCGCTTCCCGCCAGCCAAATGAGGCGATGAGGAAGCCCTCTGTCGGCACCATGAGGAATTGGCCAAACGAGCCTGCCGCTGCCGCCACGCCCATAGCCCAGGAGCGCTTCTCGGCTGGCACCTGGCGGCCAATCACGCCGTAGATCACGGCGTAGGTTGTGCCGGCCTGCGCCGCGCCAATCAGCACGCCCGCCGTCAGCGCGAACAGTGTTTCGGTGGGCGAGAGCGCCATGCCAAGCAGGCCCAGCGCATACAGCACCGCCCCACCAATCAGCACCCGGAACGCGCCGAAGCGGTCGGCCACCATCCCAGCAAACACGCCGATCAGGCCCCAGGAAAGATTTTGGATGGCCAGCGCCAGCGCGAAGGACTGCCGCGTCCAGCCCATGTCTTGCGTGATGGGTTGCAGCCACAGGCCAAAGCCATGGCGGATGCCCATGGAAAGCGTCACCACGGCAGCGCCGCAGGCGAGCACCTGAAACATCGAGAGCTTGGGCGGTGTTGTGTGCATTGCAGCAAATGTATCCAAAGGTTCTGCGCGGTGCTGGCACTTTGGTGTCTCAACCTGGCTTTTCATACAGTCCTACAATTCGCGCCCATGGCAGCCAAACCCTCTCCTGTTTCCAGTACCGAATATTCCGAAAGCTCGATCCGAGTGCTCAAGGGCCTTGAGCCCGTCAAGCAGCGGCCGGGCATGTACACCCGCACCGACAACCCCTTGCACGTGATCCAAGAAGTGCTGGACAACTCCGCCGACGAGGCGCTGGCGGGCTTCGGCAAGAAAATCAAGGTCATCCTGCACGCCGATGGCTCGGTGAGCGTGGAAGACGATGGCCGCGGCATCCCGTTTGGCCTACACCCCGAAGAAAAAGCGCCGGTGATCGAACTGGTCTTCACGCGGCTGCATGCCGGTGGCAAGTTCGACAAAGGCAAAGGCGGTGCCTACAACTTCTCGGGCGGGCTGCATGGCGTGGGCGTCAGCGTGACCAACGCGCTTTCCACCCGGCTGGAAGCGACGAGCTACCGCGAAGGCCAGGTGGCGCGCCTGGTGTTCTCGGCGGGCGATGTGATCGAGCCGCTGACGACGACGCCCAAAGGCGAGGGCGACCGCAAGCAGGGCACCACGGTGCGTGCCTGGCCGGATGCCAAGTACTTCGAATCCAGCAACCTGCCCATGGCCGAGCTGACGCATTTGCTGCGCAGCAAGGCGGTGCTAATGCCTGGCGTGAGCGTCTCGCTCGTCAATGAGAAGACACGCGACACCCAAACCTGGCAATACAAAGGCGGCCTGCGCGACTATCTGCAGCAAACGTTGAACGGCGAGCCCGTCATCCCGCTGTTCGAGGGCGA
>JBQMQB010000110.1:0-1138 GCA_052172715.1 Giesbergeria sp.
CCTCTCGCGTCTGGCGGTGTGAGCGGCTTGGGCGGCGCGCCCCAGCCGCTGCGCGCTGCTCCGCGCTTTGCGGCAGTGGCGCTGGCGTTCGGGCCCCCCTTGTTGTGGGCGGGCGTGCGGGCGTGGCTGGAGTGGCGCGCGGGTCAGCAGGCACCGAGGGATGCCTTTGCCATCGCACCGCTGCCTGTCTCGCAGTCGGTTTTCGACTTGTTTTTGCCTTGGCTGCTCGGGGTGCTGGCGCTGCTTGTGTTCGCTGCCGTGCTGGTGTACGGGTGGCGCCGCGGTAGGGCGAGGGCGGTGCAGCGCGTGCTGACGGTCTTGTGGGTGTTGCTGTGGCTGGGCGGCGCAGCGGGTTTGCTGGTGGCGCGTGCCAATACCGAGAATCTGGTGTCCTTGCCCGACGCACAAGCACGGGTGCTGGGCCTGCGCCCGCTGCCCCCCACGCTGCGCCAGTTGGGGGGCAGCGAGGTGGTGATGGAGGTTGCTGGTACTGCCGTGCCGCAGCACGTGAGGATCAACGACGAGCGCGTGGCGCTCTGGCAGCCTGGCCAGCGCCTGCGCGTGGGGCTGGGGCAGGGCCAGTTCTATGGCCTCTACCTCACCCGTTGGGAACCTGCAGGACCAGCGCCAGTCGTGCAATAGCCGGATAATCGCCGCCATGAAACTTGTGATCCTTGAGCGCGACGGCACCCTCAATGCGCTGGTCCCAGGCGACGATTTTGTCGCCACCCCAGACGACTGGCACCCTCTTCCGGGCGCATTGGAGGCTGTGGCGCGCGTCAACCGCCTGGGCTGGCACGCTGTGGTGGCCACCAACCAGGCAGGGCTCGGGCGCGGTCTGTTCGACGTGGCAACCCTCAATGCTGTGCACGCCAAGATGCACCGCTTGCTGGCGGCTGCTGGGGGGCGCATCGACGCAGTGTTCTACTGCCCGCACGCGCCTGGGGAAGCCTGCAGTTGCCGCAAACCGGCGCCCGGTCTGTTCGAGCAGATCTGTGAACGCTACGGCCTCGCCGCCGCCGACGTGATAGTGGTGGGCTACAGCGCCGCGCACTTGCAGGCGGGCGCTGCCGTGGGTGCACAGCTCCATGGGTTGCGCAGCGACGCCCAATCTCTGGCCGATCTGCCGCCGCTTGCC
>JBQMQB010000110.1:1238-7308 GCA_052172715.1 Giesbergeria sp.
GTTGAAGCTTGTCCCCGGCGCGGCGAAAGAGCTTTTTGCGCCGATGGTGTTCCGCCATCCCCAGGCGCGCCGCGAGCTGCGTCTGGGCGATGCGGTGGTTGGCTACGCGCTGGTGCGCGCGCGCCGCCGCAGCATCGGATTTTCTGTGGGGGCAGAGGGGTTGTCGGTGCGTGCCCCGCATGCAGTCACGCTCGGTGCCATCGATGCCGCCGTGCAAGAAAAAAGCGACTGGATCGTGCGCAAACTCGGCGAAATGCGCGAGCGCGCTGCACGCCAGGACCAGGTGCGCATCGTCTGGCGTGATGGCGTCTGCCTGCCCTGGCTGGGCCAGATGCTGTGCGTGCGGCTCGACGGCGCGGCCCCCGTGGGCGGGCGTCTTCTGGCAGAAGGCGCGGGCACGCCGGTGCTGCAACTCGGTCTGCCAGAGAGTGCCACACCGCAGCAGATGCGCGACGCAGTGGCGGCCTGGCTCGCCCGCAGCGCCCGCGCGCATTTCACGCAGCGGTTGGACGATTTTGCGCCGCGCATGGGCGTGCGCTGGCAGCGCTTGGCACTCACCAACGCACGCACCCGCTGGGGCAGTGCGCGCAGCGACGGCACCATCCGCCTGAACTGGCGGCTGATGCACTTTGCCCCTGAGTTGCTCGACTACGTCGTGGTGCACGAGCTGGCCCACCTGCACCACATGGACCACAGCCCACGTTTTTGGGCCGAGGTGGCTGCCATCCTGCCCGACCACGCCCACCTGCGTCGGCGGCTGCAACAGGAGCCAGCGCCGCGCTGGGAAGACGACTGATACGGTTTCGCAATCAAAGATATAACAGCGTTGCTTCGCCTTGCCGTACGTCCGTACTGTCTTCGGCTTTGCGCCTGGTTCTCTCTTTGATTGCAAATCCGTGTGATCAGGCGTGCGTCAGCCAGTCTGCGTGTTCCAGTCCGCTGAGGTGGGGGAGGGTGTTGAAGGTCTGCAGCATGAGTCGCTTGGGCGAAATACTCATTTCTGTCACGGCACTGTTGCGGATGCGCATGTTGAGCGCAATGGTCACTTCGGGCGCGGTGCCCAGCACGGTGCCCACAGCGGCAGAAATCGGGCCGCCGCTCGACACCAGCAGCACCTGCTGGCCCGCGTGGGCATGCCGAATGTCGTCGAGCACTGCCTGCACGCCTGTGGAGAATTCGTCCCAGCTGGGCATTCCAGTGGGGCTGATGACGCCTGCCATCCACTGCGCCAGCGCATCGCACAGTAGGCGAAAGTGGTAGCGGTAGCGTTCTGCTGTGTCGGGGCGCTCCAGGGGCTCTGGGTGCACCGCACGGATCAGCGCCATGCTGTCGTATTCGTTCAGGCCGGACAGGCGCTGTGCGGCCGGGGCGTCTCCCAGGCCTTCCACAATGCCGGCCAGTGTCTCGTCGTGGCGGCGCAGTGTGCCGCTGACCACCGCATCAAAGCGTTGGCCGTGCTCGCGCCAATACTGCCCTAACCGCAGGGCCTGGCGCTGGCCCATGGGGCTGAGCCGGTCGTAGTCGTCCGCGCCAAACGAGGCCTGGCCGTGGCGCACAAGGTGGAGGGTTCCCATGCGTCCAGTGGGCCAGAATTGGCCGTCGGTTCTTGTCACGCGGGTGACCGCGCCGTTGCCTTCTGGCCAAGGCGACAGCCAGTTGGCCTGCTTCCGATAGCGCGTGCAAAGGTGCCTTAAAGAGCCGCGTCCTGGTGTTGCACCAGCACGTTGGCGAACATAGCCGCGTCCACATTTCCACCCGTGAGCGCCAGGCCCACGCGCAAGCCTTGCAATTGCGCGCGCTCCTGCAAGGCGCCGGCCAGCGCCGCCGCTCCGGCGCCTTCTGCCGTGTTGTGCGTGTCGGTGAACAGCGCGTGCATGGCGTGTGCCACCTCGGCGTCGCTCACCTGCACGATATGGTCGATATGCGGCGCGATGATGGCCAGCGCTTGTGCGTCCGCCATGCGGCAGGCCATGCCGTCGGCAAGCTGTGTGGTGACGGGCGCTTCGACCACCCGGCCGGTAGCGACGGAGTCGGCGTACGTCGTGGCGTGACTGCTGACCACCCCCACAATGCGCACGTTGTGGCCCAGTGCGAGTTTTGCGGCAATGGCCGAGCAGGCACCCGACCCCTGGCCGATGGGGACATAGACCACATCGAGCTGCGGCACAGCCCGCAAAAACTCCCACCAGTAGGTGCTCACACCGCGCAGCAGGTCGAAGTGAAAGCTGGGCACCATGTGCGCGCCGCGGACTGCGGCGAGTTGCATGGCGTGTTCGCGGGCCTCCTGGAAATCGGTTCCGTATTCCACCAGCGTGACGCCTAACGCGCGCATGGCGGCGTTCTTCTCGACCGAGTTGCCTTGCGGCACGACGATGGTGCAGGCCACGCCGTGCTTGCGTGCGGCCCAGCCCATGCTTTGGCCGTGGTTACCGCGGGTGGCGCTGACCACCTCGTGCGGCATTGCGCCGCGTTGGGCCAATTGGTCAAAGTAGGTCAGTCCTCCGCGAATTTTGAAGGCACCTACGGGCGTGTGGTTCTCGTGCTTGACCCAGCAGTCGGTGCCTAGGCGATCGCTGAGCAGGGCCCAGCGGTATTGGGGTGTCGGAGGAAACTCTTGGTACACCAACCGGGCGGCTGATTCGATGTCCGACAGGGAGGGGAGTGGAGATTCAGATGTCATAAGGGGAGGAAGTCGTGGCAAATCAAGAGGCACGGAGAGACAGGTTTCGCTTACGGAAAGTGCACGCGCCCTTCAATGGCCGTGAGGCAGTTGCCACCCACCCAGACTTGGCCTTTGTCGTCTTGTTCAATATAGACCCGTCCAGCGCGGCCCCGGCATTCGCCTTGTGCCACTAGAAAGGTGCGGGGGGCCAGCCCCTCGCCGATCAGCCACTGCGCCACGCAGGCGTTAAAACTGCCGGTGACCGGGTCTTCGCTGGTGCCAAGCGATGGGGAAAAGACGCGCACGTAGGTATCCGGTTCGCCGCCGACGTGTGTCTCTCCGGTCATGTAGACGATTCCCACATCCTGGCCCAAATCCTTGAGTCGTGCGTGGTCAGGTTTGAGGCCGAGCACAGCCTCTTTGGTGTCCACCAGCAGCGCCAACCAGCGTGGGCCGTTGTGCAGCGTGCGCGCTGCGCGCACCTGCTGAGGCCGTAGGCCCAGCGCGCCCACCACCAATGCCGTCATTGCGGGGTTGGGTGTGCTTTGCTCCATGGCCGGTGCGGCAAAGGCGAGGTGCCCTTGCTGCTGGCGAATGGGGATCAAACCAAGTGCGCATTCCTGCACGATGGTGCCTGGTCTGCGGGGTTTGCCGCCAGCATGCAACCAGGCGTGGCAACTGCCCAGTGTGGGATGGCCAGCAAACGGGAGCTCGCCACTGGGGGTGAAGATGCGCACCCGGTAGTCGGCACCGGCGGCGCCGGCGCTTTCGGTGGGCGGAAGCAGAAAAGTGGTTTCCGACAGATTGGTCCAGGCGGCAAAACGCCCGAGCGCGCACTCGGGTAGGTGCTCAGCTTCGAGCACCACGGCCAAGGGGTTGCCGTCGCCATGGCGTTCGCTGAAGACGTCGACTTGCAGGAAAGGCAAATAGGTCATGGAACGCGCCCCTTCGCGCACGGGTGTTGTGGCTGGCTACAGTGTAGAGCGCAGATGCAGCGTCCGGACTGCATCTGCCAGCGCGGCAATCGCGGTATCAATTTGCGCGCTGGTGGCTGTGACGAATGACAGGCGCAGCGTGCGCGGATCGGCGTCGCCCGCGTAGAAGGCCGCGCCCGGAACGAAGGCCACCCCCCGCTCCACCGCGAGTGGCAGCAAATCCACTGCGGTCATGCTCTCTGGCAACCGCAGCCACAGGAACATGCCGCCGGCGGGACGGTTCCATTGCACGGGGAGCCCTTTCATTTCACGGTCCAGTGCGCCAAGCATGGCATCGCGTTGCTCGCGGTACAGCGTCCGTATGGTCGGCACGTGACGGTCTAGAAAGCCTCCCTGCAGCACCTCGGCGACCATGCGTTGGTTAAAGCCAGGCGTGTGCAGATCGGCCGCTTGCTTGGCCTGCAGCAGCTTGGGGTATACCTCGGGCGGCGCGACAAGATAGCCCAGGCGAAGTCCGGGCGCCAGCACCTTGGAAAAACTTCCCAAGTAGATGCAGCCTGCCGGGTTGCGTGCGGTGAGTGGTGCAGGCGGGGGTGAGTCGAACCACAGGTCGCCATAGGGGTTGTCTTCGACAATGGGCAGACCCTGTTCGGTTGCCAGTGCCACCAGCGCAGCGCGGCGCGCTTCGCTCATGGTGCGGCCCGTGGGGTTCTGGAAGTTGGGCAGCACGTAGAGGAAGCGTGCCTTGCTGGCGCCGCTGCCGATGCTATCGGCCATGGCGGCGATGTCCAAGCCTTCGTCGTCGCTCGGTACTGCACACACCTCGGGCTCCATGGGGGCGAAGGCTTGCAGTGCGCCCAGGTAGGTAGGTGTCTCCACGAGCACGCGGCTGCCCGGGTCGATCAGCACTTTGGCGACCAGGTCCAGGCCTTGCTGCGAGCCGGTCGTGATCAACACCAGCGCAGGGTCCACGTCCCAGGGCAATTGCGCTGCCACCGCCTCGCGCAGCGGCCCGTACCCCTCGCTGGCGGCGTATTGCAGCGCAGCAGCACCATCATGCTCCAGCACTTTGGCGCAGGCGCGGGCAAAGTCGGTCACCGGGAAAGTGCGCGGCGAGGGCAGACCTCCGGCCAGGCTGATGATGCCCGGCTTCTCTGTGAGCTTGAGGATTTCCCGGATGACCGAGGGGTTCATCTTTTCGGTGCGGGTGGCGAGTTTCCAGGACATGGGTTTTTCCTTGGGTTGGAATGTGCGCTTGTTTGTGCTGGGGTTCAGCGCAGCGGCGATGTCGCCTTACCACCCGGATTGGGAGGTGCAGGCGGGCGGGAGAACTGTTTTCCAATGAGTACCGTCGCCACTACAGCGGCGGCGAAGGCGAGCGTGACACCATCGAGCGCCTCGCCCAAAAGCGGCACGGCGGCGAGGATGGAGAGAAACGGTTGCAGCAGCTGCGCCTGGCTGACGCGTAGCGCGCCGCCCAGCACCAAGCCGCGGAACCAGGCAAAAAAACCGGCCCACATAGAGAACACGCCCACGTACACCAGCCCGCCCCAGGCCGACGGGGCGACTGAGTGCTCTGGCCAAAGCCACAGCGCGCCCGGCAGAGAAATAGGCAGGGCCAATACGCAGACCCAGCAAATCACGCGCTCGGCCCCGAGTTCGGGTGTCACCTGCGCGCCGTAGATATAGCCAATGGACGCGGCGAATACCGCACCCACCAGCAGCAGATCGGCCCATTCAAAGCCGAAACCAGCCCCATGCTGCTGCGCGCGCAGGACTGAAAAGACCACCACCAGCAGGCTCCCGGCGACCGCGCAGACCCAAAAACCCAGGCGTGCGCGCTGGTGCAGCACCCAGGCCGCTACGGCAGCGGTTGCCAGCGGCAGCAGCGCCGTGATGACTGCAGCATGGCTGGCGGTGACGATGCGCAGCGCGTAGCCCAGCAGCAGCGGGTAGCCAATGGCATTGCCCAATACGGCCATCCCCAGCGGTTTCCAATGGTGGCGCTGCGGCAAGGGCGAGCGGGTGGTCAGAAGAAAAATCACCGAGAGGCAGCCGGCAAGCGCGGCGCGTGCCAGGGTCACGAACCAGGGCGAGAGCTGCGGTGCGTCGTGTGTGCCCGTTGCCAGGCGCGTCATCGGCAGCGTGACGGCAAAGAAGGCGACGCCAAGCACGCCCAGAGCCATGCCCAGGGTTTCGTCCTTGAGCTTCATGTGCCGAGCATCCACGCCGCGGTGAGCACGAGGATGAACGCCATCGCGCGGTTGAACCACAGCAGGCGCGCGCCTTGCACCAGCCAGTGGCGCAGCAGCGCGCCGGTACTGGCGTAAAGCAGGTTGCTGGAAAACGCAAAAACCAGCATCACGGGCAGCACAATCGCCAGGCGCTGCAGGCTGTCGGCGCGCCCGGCTACCCAGCCGGCCACGATGCTCAGCGCCAGCAGCCAGGCTTTGATGTTCACGAACTGCAGTGC
>JBQMQB010000111.1:0-7294 GCA_052172715.1 Giesbergeria sp.
TAGTAGCGCGACTCTAGGGACGCCTTGCATACCATCCCGATCCGCACTACACCCTCTCGCGTAGAGTGGTGCAGGACATCCCTAGAGCAACTGAGTTTTAGGGACCCGCACGGCTTTTGTGGGCGCAGCGTCTATCGCATTCGGGGAAAAAGGAACAGAATACAGGGTTTTCCTGGGCAGGGTTTACCCTAGTTTTGCGCCTCGCACGCAGTCGCCCGCCATTTTTGACCTTTCTATCTCCAGAGTCCCTGCCCCATGCAACGTCGCCAGTTTGTCTCGTATGCCGCCGCCTTGGCTGCCCCCGCTTTCGTCCGCAATGCGCTCGCCCAAGAGGGAGGCGTCAGCAGCAAGTCGCTCATCATCGGGTCTTCCGCCGCGCTCAGCGGCCCGCTGGCCGGCTTTGGCATCGACTTGCGTCGGGGCGCCGAGGCAGCCATCGCCCAGATCAACGCACGGGGTGGTGTGCACGGCCGTGCGCTGCAACTCAACATGGTGGACGACGCCTATGTGCCGCAGCGCACGGTGGACAACGTCAAGCAGATGCTCAGCCAAGGCTCGGCCTTTGCACTGCTCTCGTGCGTGGGTACCCCGAACAACACCGCGATTTTGCCGCTGGTGGAAGAGGCGGGTATCCCCTACGTGGCACCGCTTACCGGGGCCACCTCGCTGCGCAAGAACGCGCGCAACGTGTTCCATGTGCGCGCCAGCTACACCGATGAAGTGACGCGCCTGGTGCAGCGTCTCTCAGGCATGGGGATGAAAGAGATCGGCATCGTCTTCCTGGACAACGCCTACGGCCGCGAGCTGCTCGAAGACGCCAACCGGGCGCTGGCTGTCGCAGGCACCAAGGCCACCGTACAGGCCGCGTTGGCCACCGATGGCAAAAATCTGGACGCCGTGCTCTCGCAGGTGGCCAAAGCGCGTCCTACGGCTGTGTTGTTGGTTACTGCAGGGGCGGCCACGGTGCCTTTGGTTCGCGGCCTCAAGAACGTGGTTCCCGGCGTGCTCATGGCCGGTGTGAGCGCGGCGCTGACGGGCGAGGCGTACAAACAACTCGGCGAGGCTGGGCGAGGCCTGGCCGTCACTATGATCATGCCCGACCCGACCAAAGGCAAAACGGCGGTGGTACGCGACTACCAGGCGGCCATGAAGCTGCGCGAGCAGCCGGAGTTCAACCTCGGCAGCCTCGAAGGTTATGTGAATATGCGCGTGCTGGCCGAAGGCCTGGAGCGTGCGGGCAGTGACCCTACGCGCGCCAAGCTGCGCACTGCACTGGCCGGGATTCGCAACTGGGATCTGGGTGGTTTTGTGGTCGATTACGGCAGCCAGGCGCCCTACGTGGGCTCGCGCTACATCAACATGGCCGTGCTGGGCGCTGAAGGCAAGTTCCTGGCGTAACTCGGAACAAAACCCCTTGAGGCGCATCGCGCCTTCCTCTCCCGCCACTCGTTGTGCAGGAAGGAACGTCGTCGGCGCCCGCACATCGACGGGCTGGCGGCTCTTGGCGCGTGGTTGCGTCAGCTGTTCTTGCGGTTGAGCAACGCGTACAGCACGATGGCACCAAAGGTCGCGGTGCCAATGCCGCCCAGCGCAAACTGGCCAAACTTGAGCGTGAAGTCGCCGGTGCCCAGAATGAGCGTGATGGCCGCGACGATCAGGTTCTTGTTTTGCGAGAAGTCAACCTTGTTGTCCACCCAAATCTTCGCGCCGGCCACGGCAATCAGGCCGAACACCACGATCGACACACCGCCCATCACCGGCAGTGGAATCGCCTGAATTACGGCGCCGAACTTGGGTGAAAAACCCAGGAGAACCGCAATCAGCGCGGCAACGAAGAACACGGCGGTCGAATAGATTTTGGTGGCCGCCATCACGCCGATGTTCTCGGCGTAGGTCGTCACCCCTGTGCCGCCTGCCGCGCCGCTGACCATGGTGGCTATGCCGTCGCCAATGAAGGCGCGGCCCATGTACTGATCGATGTTGCGGCCCGTCATAGCGGTCACGGCCTTGATGTGGCCCAGGTTTTCGGCCACCAGAATGATGACCACCGGCACGATCAGCAGCATCGCGTTGGCGTTGAACACCGGCGCGACGAAGTTCGGCAGCCCGACCCAGGCCGCCGCTGCCACGCCCGACAGGTCGAGTGGTTTGCCCAGGCCCATGCCATTGGCCAACACCGCATACGCGGCGCTGGACATCAGCAGCCCGACGAGAATCAACAGCCGCTGCACCATGCCGCGTGTGAACACCGCGACCAAGCCCACGCTCACAAAGGTGAGCACCTGCATCCAGCTGTCGAAGTTGCTCGCTGCCATGTTTTTGATCGGAATGCTGGCCAGGTTCAGGCCAATCACCGCCACCACGGCGCCAGTGACCACGGGTGGCATGAACCGCTCGATCCAGCCGGTGCCCACGGCCTGCACGATGAAACCCACCAGCGTGTACACCGCCCCGCAGGCAATGATGCCGCCCAGCGCCAGGCCGATGTTGGCGTTCGGACCCTTGCCGGCGTAGGAAGTGGCAGCAATCACCACGCCGATGAAGGCAAAACTCGACCCCAGGTAGCTCGGCACCTTGCCGCCGGTGATCAGGAAGAAGATCAGCGTGCCGATGCCGCTCATCAGGATCGCCAAGTTCGGATCGAACCCCATGAGGATGGGCGCCAGCACCGTGGAGCCAAACATGGCGATCACGTGCTGTACCCCCATCGCCCCGGTCTGCGGCCAGGGCAGGCGCTCGTGGGGACCAATGACGCCGCCGCTCTCCAGTACGGCGGGGCTCTTTTCCTGCCAATCAAACATGGACATGCAGTGTTTCCTTCTGTTTCAAATGCTGGCGGCGATGCTACGCGAAGGCGCTGCGAGGGCCATGGCTGTCTCAACGGGACAAACCCCAAGCGCACGGTGGCCTCCACCGCGCTACGCTCAAAGCACCATGGAAACGCCTTACATCCCCCAGATCCGTCTTTACCAGGACTGGCTGCGCGCCGAGCGCGGCCTGCATTTTGCTGACTACGACGCGCTGTGGCGCTGGTCCACCACCGAGCTTGGTGCGTTCTGGCAGAGCCTCTGGGAGTTTTTTGACATTCAGTCGCCTACGCCGCATTTGGGCGTGCTCACGAAGAACCGCATGCCCGGCGCCGAATGGTTTCCCGGCGCCCAGGTGAACTACGCACGCCAGGTGCTGCGCCATGTGCCGGGCGCTGAGGCTGCGGGCATGCCGGCCATCGTCGGGCGCAATGAGCGCGGCGATGCGCGTGAGATCTCCTGGCCGCAGTTGCAGCAGCAGGTGGCGGCCATGGCCTTGCATTTGCGCGCGGCGGGCCTGCAGCCGGGCGACCGCGTAGCCGCCTACTTGCCCAACATTCCCGAGGCCATGGTCGCGTTTCTCGCCACAGTCAGCCTTGGCGGGGTGTGGAGTGTTTGCGCGCCCGACATGGGCATGCAGGCGGTGCTCGACCGCTTCCGACAGATCGAACCCAAGGTGCTGATCGGGGTGGACGGCGTCGTCTACAGCGGGCGTGAGATTGACCGCCTGCCGGTGCTGGCCCAACTGCGCGCCGCCTTGCCCAGCGTGCAGCACGCGGTGGTGGTGGGCAACTTGAATGCTTCTGTTTCGATAGCTGGTTGGGCAAACTGGATAAGCGAAATTGGCAGAAATGATGCTGAAACTGCGGCCTTTGAACCGCTCTGGCTGCCGTTCGACCACCCGCTCTGGATCGTCTATTCCAGCGGCACCACCGGCTTGCCCAAGCCCATCGTGCACGGCCACGGCGGCATGATTCTTGTCATGATGATGATGGGCGCGCTGCACAACGATGTGGGCTGCAGCTACGCGCCCAACAGCTGGGGTGAGCGGTTCCACTGGTACAGCACGACCGGCTGGGTGATGTGGAACGCCCAGCTCGCCGGACTGCTCTCGGGCACCACCTGTGTCATTTTTGACGGCAGCCCCGGGGGATCGAAGGAAACCCCCGACTGGACCGTGCTCTGGCGCTTCGCTGCCGAGACCGGCGTGACCTTCTTTGGGGGTGGTACGGCGATTTACGCCAACTGCATGAAGGCGGGTATCACCCCGGCGCAATGCGGCGACCTCACGCGCATTCGGGCGCTGGGCTCCACCGGCTCGCCGCTCTCGGCCGAGGTGCAGCAGTGGGCCACCTCCTTCATGGCCAAAGCGGGAGTGGATGGGGACCGGCCGGACGGCATCTGGTGGGCCAATATTTCCGGCGGTACCGACTTTGCCGGCGCCTTTATTGGCGGCAACCGCGAACTGCCGCAAACCCCTGGCCGCATGCAGTGCCGCATGCTGGGCGCCGCGGTGCAGGCCTGGGACGCGCAAGGTCAACCGGTTTACAACGCCGTGGGCGAGCTGGTGTGCACCCAGCCGATTCCATCGATGCCGCTGTATTTGTGGGGCGATACCGGCGGTGAACGCTACCGGACCAGCTATTTCGAGACCTTCCCGCCGGGCCAGGGCCGCATGCCAGACGGCAGCGATGGCCCCGCCGAAATGGGTGCCGTCTGGCGCCACGGCGACTGGATCGAGATTGGCACCGGTGACCACGCCGGCTGCGTGATCTATGGCCGCTCGGACGCCACCCTCAACCGCCACGGCCTGCGCATGGGCACGAGCGAGCTCTACAGCGCCGTCGAGGCGCTGCCCGAAGTGCTAGACAGCCTAGTGGTCGATCTGGAATACCTGGGGCGAGAGAGCTACATGCCGCTGTTCGTGGTGCTGCGCGCCGGTGCTGTGCTCGACGACGCACTGCGCGCTCGCCTGGCCAGCGCCATTCGCACCGCGTTGTCGCCGCGCTTCGTGCCCGACGCCATCGTGCAGGTGGCGCAGGTGCCGCGCACGCTCAGCGGCAAGAAGCAAGAGCTCCCGATCAAGAAGCTGCTGTTGGGCCAGCCGCTCGACAAGGTGCTCAACCGCGATGCCATGGCCAATCCGGAGTGTCTGGATTGGTATGTGGCTTTCGCGGCTGAGCACATTGCCCGGCGCTGAAGTGGGCCACCCGTGCATTGGTGCCGGGTGCAATGCGCCTTTGGCCGACAGCGCGCCGCCTAGCCGGGCTTTCATAATGGGCACCTGACCGCAGCCGCAAAGCCCCCATGACCGAACCCTCTGCCGACCGCCCGAAACGCTTTTCCATGATCCGCGAGTTCCACCTCGCCGACTGGTTCACCCTGGGCAACGCAGTGTGCGGCGTGGGTGCGCTCTTTTCTGCCATGAGCTACCTGGAGAACGGTGATCTGCGGCATGTGCAGTTCGCCGCTGCCCTGGTGCTCGCCGCATTGATCTTCGACGTGCTCGACGGGCGCGTGGCTCGCTGGCGCCAGAAAAGCTCGGCCATGGGCCGTGAGCTCGACTCACTTGCCGACGTCATCTCGTTTGGTGTGGCCCCGGCCGTGCTGGCCTATGCCTGCGGCATGCAGGGCGGCTGGGACCGTGCCGTGCTCGCCTATTTCGTAGCCTGTGGCGTTTCGCGCCTGGCGCGCTACAACGTGACTGCTGAGACTCTGTCGGGCGACGATGGCAAGGTCAGGTACTTTGAGGGCACGCCCATTCCCACCTCCATCGCCCTCGTGGGTCTTCTTTCGGTTGCCGCAGCCATGGGCGCAGTGCGCGAGACCCTTTGGTTCGGGCAGTGGCACTTCGGCGGGCTGGATATGCACCCGTTGGTGCTGCTGTTTGCTCTGTCGGGCTCGCTGATGATCAGTCGGATTCGCATTCCCAAGTTTTAGGCCGCTCGCCCGGGCCACCCGGTGCGATCATCCTCCCGCAGTAGCTGCGGCGCAGATGGGGCCCTAGGAGCCTGTCGGACTTGGGAATCGTCGGCTGCAAATCGACCCCAAACCCGACAGGCTCTTAGCCCCGCCGCCGGTTCACCACCACGATCCCCACCGCCACCAGCGAGAGCGCCGCGAACAGGCCGGGTGTGATGTGCTCGCCCAGCCACAGCGCGCCAAACAGCAGGGCGAATACGGGCGTCAAGAATACGAAGGACGACATCTTGGTGGCGCTGTAGTGCGCCAGCATCCACATCCACGCCAGGTAGCTGGCAAAGGCGCCCACCAGCGACTGCAGCAGCAGCGAGACCCAGGCAAAGGTGCTCAGATCAAGCGACCAGCGTTCGCCCAGCGCCAGAGAAAGCAGCGGCAGTACCACCATGCTCACGCCAACTTGGTAGAGCAATTGCTTGGCTGGGGCCACGCGGCCCACGCTGGTGCTGCGGATGACCACGGTGGTCAGGCCCCACATCAGTCCGGCGCCCAACCCGAGCAGGTCGCCCAGCCAGGCCAGTGGCTGGGCCTGCACGGCGGGGTGCCACAGCCCATCGCCCAATGCGAGCCCGGCGCCAACAAAGGCGCCGGCCAGCCCCAGCCACTGCCAGCCGCGCAGCCCCTCGCCTGGTACGAAGCGCGGCAGAATCAGGGCCACCCAAAACGGCGCGCAGTACAGAAACACCGTTAGACGCGATGCCTGCGTGTACTGCAGGCCGATGTAAATGCAGGCGAACTCGCCGGCAAACAGTGCCCCCGCCAGCAGCCCGCCCCACAACGCGCCGCGTGGCTCGCGCGCCGAGCTTATCGGCACGCCGCGCCACAGGCACCACAGCAGCACCGCGACGGTGGCCATGACAAAGCGCACAAAGGCCTGGAACACCGGAGCCACCTCGACCACTGTGGCCTTCACCAGCACCTGCTGAAATCCCCAGAACATGCAGCAGGCGAGCAGCAGCGAGATGGCAAGGGTGTCGAGGTGGGGTTTGCGCGTGTCAGGCATGGCGGCGTTTTTGCGGATCAGAATGCTAGGAGTCTGCCGGACTGGGAAATCACCCGCTGCAAAACTGCCGCAGCGCCCCATTTTCTACCGCATTCTTGCCCCATAGCCGGGCGAGGGGGCTGAAAATCCGGCAAAAACGCTCCTCGCTGCGGCCATTTCTCGCTTTCGCTGCTCCAAGCCCGACAGGTTCCTAAGGGCAGGCCCAGGCGCCGTTGTTGCGCGTGAACAGTGCATTGCCGTAGAACAGTGCGTTGCCGTCGCTGGCCAGTGCCCAGGAGTCTGCATTGCCGCGCGAGATGGCGGTTTGCCGTTGCCAGTTGCTGCCATTGCGGGCATACAGCGCCATGTACAAGCTGCCCGCCATAGGGCCGCACGAGAGATCCGTTGGCTTGATGTCGAGTTCTGGGGGCTGACGCCCAGGATCATTGCTGGCAAGGATGGCGAGGGTGTTGCCATCGCCAGACAGCTCCATGGTGCTGAGCGAGCTAGCCCCAATAGTCTGTAG
>JBQMQB010000112.1:0-4269 GCA_052172715.1 Giesbergeria sp.
CGGAGCCTGAATGAAACGCATCGCCCTGTTTTTGATGACCAACCTGGCCGTGGTGGTGGTGCTGGGCATTGTGGCCAGCATGCTGGGTGTGAACCGCTACCTCAGCGCCAACGGCCTGAACCTGGGCTCACTGCTGGGGTTTGCCTTCCTCATGGGCTTTGGTGGCGCCATCTTCTCGTTGCTCATCAGCAAGCCTGTGGCCAAGTGGAGCGCTGGCGTGAAGGTGATTGGGCAGCCGACCAATAGCGATGAAGCTTGGCTTGTCGAGACGGTGCGCGGCTTTGCCGAAAAGGCCAGCATTGGCATGCCCGAAGTCGGTGTTTTCGAGGGCGACCCAAACGCCTTTGCCACGGGCGCCTTCAAGAATTCGGCGCTGGTGGCGGTCTCTAGCGGCCTGCTGCGCAATATGACGCGCGAAGAAATCGAGGCCGTCATTGGCCACGAGGTGGCCCACATCGCCAATGGCGACATGGTCACCATGACGCTCATTCAAGGGGTCATGAACACGTTTGTCGTGTTTCTCTCGCGCGTCATCGGCTACGCCGTGGACAGCTTCCTGCGCAAGGGCGACGACCGCAACAGCGGCCCTGGCATTGGCTACTACGTCAGCACCATGGTGCTCGATATCGTGCTTGGCTTCCTCGCCGCCATGGTGGTGGCCTGGTTCTCGCGCCAGCGCGAGTTCCGCGCCGATGCGGGTTCGGCCCAACTCATGGGCAAGCGCCAGCCCATGATCAATGCGTTGGCCCGCCTGGGGGGGCTGCATCCGGCCGAGTTGCCCAAGAGCATGCAGGCCATGGGCATTGCCGGCGGTATAGGCAAGTTGTTCTCGACACACCCGCCGATTGAAGAGCGCATTGCCGCGTTGCAAAACGCGCAGAAGTGATGATGGCGCGCGCTGCCTGATCAAGGCGTTGCGCGGGGGGCCTCGCGCACCAGGCGCATGCCCACCAGCGTGTAGCGCGTCTGGGGGGTGTTCCAGTTGCGGTAGCTGCAGCGTGCGTAGAGCGACCAGGTATGCCAAGAGCCACCGCGGCGCACCCGCACCTCGCCGTCGGCAGGGCCTTGCGGGTCGTTTACGGGCGCCTGCGCGTAGTAGGTGTCGCTGTGCCAGTCGGCCGTCCATTCCCAGGCGTTGCCCAGCATGTCGTAGAGGCCGAAGGCATTGGGGCGAAAACTACCGACGGGTGCTGTGAACGCATAGCCGTCGGTGCCGCCGAGCGCAAAGGCCTGCCAGCGGGGCCAGTAGCGCGCCGCGTCGGCGTCGAAGGTGTTGCCCTGTTTCAGCAGTGCCTGCGGGTCGTCGCTGCCGGGGTAGCGGGTGGTTGAGCCGGCGCGGCAGGCGTATTCCCATTCGGCCTCAGTGGGCAGGCGGTAAGTCACACCTTCCTGCGCACTCAGCCATTTGGCGAGCGCCATGGCGTCGTTCCAGGTCACGTTGACGACGGGGTGCTGGTCGCCCTGGACAAAGCCCGGGTTCTGCCAGGAGTATTTGGGGTTTCGCCCCTCGAAAGCATCGCCGCGCTGGGTGGTGGCTGGGTCGTAGGCGGCGTTGTAGCCGTAGCCGCCGGTGCCATCGGCGATGGACTCTGGCGTGTACCCCGAGAGCTGCAGAAACTTCCGAAATTCGCCCACGGTGACTTCGTGCTGGCCCATGAAAAAAGGCCGGGTGATGCGCACGCGGTGCACCGGCGCTTCATCGAACAGCGCGGTCAGTCGTTTGCGTTCGTAGTTGGGGTAGTCGTGTGCCAGGCGCTCGGGTGGCCCATCGCTGCCCATTAAAAATTCGCCTGCCGGGAGCAAAACAAAGGGCATATCCAGCGAGTTGCGTAAGATTTGCGGGCCAGAAGCGCCACCGGGGCCCGCGCAGGCGACCAGTACGGAGACAAGACTCAGGGCAGTCAAAAGGCGGGGCAGCTGCATGGCGGTGTGGTGTGGTGTGGCGCCTCACTCTACTGCCTCCTGCCCTTTGACGGGGCGCGAGTTCAGCCGTTGCGGCGCACACCCAGCAGCGCGCGGGCCACCGCCTCGCCGACCTTGATACCGTCCACCCCGGCCGAGAGAATGCCGCCGGCGTAGCCCGCGCCTTCTCCTGCTGGGTACAGGCCGGCGGTGTTGGGGCTTTGAAAATCGTCGTTTCGGTGGATGCGCAGCGGTGATGAGGTTCGCGTTTCGACGCCCGTCAGTACAGCGTCTGGCATGTCGAAGCCTTTGATCTTCTTGCCGAATATTGGTAGCGCTTCGCGCAGGGCGGCAATGGCGTACTCGGGGAGGGCGCTGGCGAGATCGACCGGTCGCACGCCCGGTTGGTACGAGGGCTCGACGCTGGCCATGGCGGAAGACGCCTTGCCCGCCAGGAAATCGCCCACCAGTTGCGCCGGGGCGCTGTAGTCGCTGCCGCCAAGGATATAGGCGCGGGATTCCAGTTGCCGTTGCAGCACGATGCCCGCGAGCGGGTGCGCCTCGCCTGCGCGCAGGTGCTGCACGCCGTGGGTTGCGCCCAGCTCGGCTTCAAACGCTGCGGGATCGTGCGGGTAGTCCTCGGGCGTGATGCCCACCACCAGCCCTGCATTGGCGTTGCGCTCATTGCGCGAATACTGGCTCATGCCGTTGGTCACGACCCGGCCGACTTCGCTCGTCGCTGCGACCACGGTGCCGCCGGGGCACATGCAAAAACTGTACGCGGCGCGCCCATTTGCCGCGTGGTGCACCAGCTTGTAGTCGGCGGCGCCGAGCAGTGGGTGACCCGCGTGGCGGCCCCAGCGGGCGCGGTCGATCAGGCCTTGCGGGTGCTCGACGCGAAAGCCGATGGAAAACGGTTTGGCTTCCATGGCCACGCCGTGTGTGTGCAGCATGGCAAAGCTGTCGCGCGCGCTGTGGCCCAGTGCCATCACCACCTGCGAGGTGGCCAGCTCGCGCGCTTCGCCCGTGGTTTGGTCAAGCACGCGCAGGCCGACGATGCGCCGACCTGCAGCGCTCTCGTCCACCAGTAGGTCGGTCACCCGCTGGCCAAAACGCACCTCTCCGCCGAGCGCGATGATTTGCGCGCGCAGGCTCTCTACGACTTTCACGAGCTTGAAGGTGCCGATGTGCGGGTGCGCCGCGGTCAGGATTTCTTCCGGCGCGCCAGCCTGCACGAACTCGTGCATCACCTTGCGGCCCAAGTGGCGCGGGTCTTTGATCTGGCTGTAGAGCTTGCCGTCCGAGAAGGTGCCGGCGCCGCCTTCGCCGAACTGCACGTTGCTCTCAGGGTTCAGCTCGCCCCGGCGCCACAGCGCCCAGGTGTCTTGCGTGCGTTCGCGCACCGCTTTGCCGCGCTCCAGCACGATGGGCTTGAAACCCATTTGTGCCAGCACCAGCGCGGCAAAAATCCCGCAGGGGCCAAAGCCGACGACGACAGGGCGGTCGGCCAGCGTCTGCGGAGCCTGCCCGACGGGCACCCAGGCCATGTTGGGCGTGGCCTGTACATGCGGGTCGGCGCCGTGGCCGGCCAGGAGCACCGGTTCCTGCGCGGGGTCGACCAAGGCGAGGTCGACGATGTACACCGCCAGCAACTCGCGCTTGCGCGCGTCAAAGCTGCGTTTGAAGATGTTCAGCTGGGCGATGTCAGCGGGGGGCACGCCCAGTACCTGGGCAGCGGCTTGAATCAGCGCGGCTTCGGGCGCTTCGGCTGCCGAGAGCGGCAGGCGGATTTCGGAGAGTCGAATCATGGTGCGGGCCCGTGGTCATCGGGCAACGGCTTGTGGGGGCCGAATGATACGGCGTCCTCCAATGCAGCCCCATAGGGTTGGAGAAGTTAATCAAAAAATATAGCTGCTCGCGCTTACTGCATAAGCGTTACTGGCTATTTTCACTCAAATTTCTATCCCGCAGCAGCCACTCCTGCGCCGCCAGCGCCAGCGCCGCGAGTATGAGCGGCACAAAGTAGTACAGCGCCCGGTAGGCGAGCAGCGCGGCCAGCACTTCTGTCTTGGAGAGCGCCTCTGTGGTGAGCAGCGCTACGCCCACCGATTCGAGTACGCCCAGCCCGGCGGGCACGCGCAGCACCAAGCCAGCCACCGCGCCCAGCATCACCGTGGCCAGCGCGGCTGGGTAGGCCACTTGTCCTTGCAGCACCGCCCACAGCGCCGCGCCCATCAGCATCCAGTTGGTGGCGGATACGGCCAACTGCCACAGGGCGAGCGGCCATCGCGGCAGCGGGTAGCGGTGGCCGCGCAGTTCCAGCGCCCGGCCGCCGCGCAGCACGCAAAGGGCGAGGTAGGCCAGCGG
>JBQMQB010000112.1:4369-7277 GCA_052172715.1 Giesbergeria sp.
CGCGCCCAGCGGCTCGGCGCTGGCACCTCGACGCTGCGGCAGCTTTTCTCCATGAGCTCGCTCAGGCGTTCGTGCAAGTGCGCGTTGAAGGCTCGGTCGCGAATGACGACGTTGGCCTCCAGATTCAGCGAAAGGCTCAGCGGATCGAGATTGCTCGACCCTACGGTGGACCATTCGTCGTCCACCAGCGCGACCTTGCCGTGCAGCGGGCGGTCGCAGTATTCGTAAATGCGCACGCCGCTGCGCAGCAGGTGCTCGTAGAGCATGCTGGCCGCCGTGCGCACAATGGGCATGTCGGGCTGGCCTTGCAGGATGAGGCGCACGTCCACCCCGCGCCGTGCTGCACGCCTCAGTTCACGGATAAAGCGGTATCCGGGGAAGAAGTAGGCGTTGGCGATGACCACGCGCTTGCGCGCGGAGCGCAGGGCCACTCGGTAATGGCGCGCGATGTCGGTCTTGTGGTTGTGGTTGTCGCGTGTGACGAATAGGGCGCCCGCGCTGCCTTGGGGCGAGAGGTCGGTGAAGCCTGGAATGTCGGCCGCTTGCCTGCCCCGATCAGTCTCGCTGGCCGACCGCACGAAGCGGTGCAACTGCGCGACGATGGGGCCGCGCACCTGCACGGCGTAGTCCTGCTTGGCCTCGGGCCCAAAGTCGGCCATGTGGTCGGCGGAATAGTTGATGCCGCCAATGAAACCCAGCCGAGCATCGACGACGACAATTTTTCGGTGCATGCGGCGCAGCACGTTGAGGCGTCGACCGAAAAGCGGTTTTCCTGGGTCGAAGGTGCGAAAGCGCACCCCGGCCTCGACCAGTTCGTCGATGTAGCGCTCGGGCAGGTCGGGCGAGCCGAAGCCGTCCACTAGAACATGCACTTTCACGCCGCGTTGGGCGGCGCCGAGCAGAGCTGCGTGCAGCTGGCGGCCAATCTTGTCGTCGAACAGGATGAAGGTCTCCAGCCAGACCTCGCTCTGGGCGGCGCGAATGGCGCCGAACACCCTCGGGAAAAATTCCTCCCCGTTTTCCAGCAGCTCAAAGGCGTTGCCATCCACCCAGCGGCTGGAGTGCGGGGGCCGCATTCGCCCGCTCATAGCAAAATCTCCGCTGCCAGTGGCGCATGGTCCGAGAGCTGGTCCCAAGGTTTTTTGGGAAGCACCAGCGGGGAATGCACGGCCGCGTCGCGCACATAGATGCGGTCTAGCGCTAGCACCGGCATCGACGCCGGGAAGGTGCGAACCGCATGGCCTTGCGCCTGTACAAACACTTCGGTTAAACCAGCGCCATCGTGCAGCACGCGGTGCGCGCGACCACGCCAGTCGTTGAAGTCGCCGGCCATCACCACGGCCTCGTTGGCGGGCAGCGAGTTGATGAGCTTGCATGCCAGCTGCAGCTGCTTTTGGCGGTGGGCCTCCTGCAGCCCCAGGTGCACGCAGATCGCATGCACCGGTCGGTGGTCGCCGGGTGGCTGCACCACGCAGTGCAGCATGCCGCGGCGCTCGGGGCCGCTGATGGAGATGTCGTGGTTTTCGTAGTGGACGATGGGAAACTTGGAGAGCAGCGCGTTGCCGTGGTCGCCGTTGTCGTACACGGCGTTGCGGCCGTAGGCGTGCTGGTGCCAGATTTCATCGGCCAGAAATTCGTACTGCGGCACCTGCGGGAAGTTGGCAATGCGCTGCGCATGGGCACGTTGCGTGCCATGCACTTCTTGTAGAAAGACGAGATCAGTCCCCACTTGGCGCACCGCATCGCGCAGTTCGTGCAATACGAAGCGGCGGTTAAAGGTGCTGAAGCCCTTGTGCACATTCACGGTCAACGCGCGGAATGCGATGGGAGAGGGGGTGGGAGTGGGCATGGCGGCAATCGGTCGGAGTCAGATGCCGCCGCAGCGCTTCTATGCCCAATGCACTGCGCTCGCGACGGCCTGATTTGATTGTTCCGTCGAGTGCCTGCCAGCGCTGTAGGACGGCTGGCCGATGCCATGTGGAGCGCAGCCACTACCGCGCTCACGCGGCGCCTCAGGTCGGCAGGAACCCTTCGACCGACAAATAGCGTTCTCCGGTGTCGTAGTTGAAGCCCAAAATGCGGCTGCCTGCAGGCAGGCTGGGGAGCTTTTGTGCGATGGCGGCCAGCGTGGCTCCGGACGAAATCCCCACCAAAATGCCTTCTTCGCGGGCACTGCGGCGGGCGTATTCGCGGGCGTCTTCAGCGTCCACCACGATGGTGCCGTCGAGCACGCCGGTGTCGAGGTTTTTCGGAATGAACCCGGCGCCCAGGCCCTGAATGGCGTGCGGGCCGGGCGCGCCGCCCGAAATCACGGCCGAACCGGTGGGCTCTACCGCAAACACCTTGAGGTTGGGGAACTTGGCCTTGAGCACGCGCGCGCAGCCGGTAATGTGGCCGCCCGTGCCCACGCCGGTAATGAGTACATCAATACCATCAGGGAAGTCGGCGAGGATTTCTTTCGCCGTGGTCTGGGCGTGGACGTCGATGTTGGCCGGGTTTTCGAACTGCTGCGGAACCCAGGAGCCGGGCGTTTGGGCCTGCAGCTCTTCGGCGCGGGCGATGGCGCCCTTCATGCCTTTTTCTTTTGGCGTCAGGTCAAAGCTCGCGCCATAGGCCAGCATCAGGCGGCGGCGTTCGATGCTCATGCTGTCGGGCATGACCAAAATGAGCTTGTAGCCTTTGACGGCCGCCACCAGCGCGAGGCCAATGCCGGTGTTGCCCGAAGTCGGCTCGATGATGGTCCCACCGGGTTTGAGCGCACCCGATTTTTCGGCCGCTTCCACCATTGCCAGCCCGATGCGGTCCTTGATAGAACCGCCGGGGTTGCTGCGCTCGGACTTGATCCACACCTTCGCATCGGACCCGAAGATTCGGTTGATGCGAATGTGCGGCGTATTGCCAATGGTTT
>JBQMQB010000113.1:0-2475 GCA_052172715.1 Giesbergeria sp.
CTTAAGCGCAGTTTTCGCCAAGCCTAAAATTCGCCTTTAGGCAGGAGCGAAAGACTGGGCCCATGCGTGCAGCGCAAGTCTGTCCATGGTGTAAAAACGATCAACAAACATGCTCACCTGGGCGGCAGTGGCGCTGTCCAGGTCCACGCTGGCGGCATCGCGCCCCAGAAACCCCAGCATGCCAGGCTTGGCAACCACTTCCAGCATTACCAAAAAGCGGCCTCCTTCTTCACCTGAAATGCTCATGTAGGTGTCAGGGTTGTCTGACCGCACAAAGTACAAGCAGGGGAACTGCCCGGTGGTGCTCCGGGCTTGTTCTACTTCGGCGCGCCAATTTTGGCTTTGCCACACCGCTTGGGCGTCAAACGCGGTGTCTGCTTCAAGAGCTATTCGGCGATTGTCTGCCGTCACGAAATGGCTGGTGACTTTGAACCCCATTGCTCGCCCAGCCTAGCACTCAAAACCGTGGTCGCGCCGGTAGCGATTGGCATCGGCTGCAGGCATGTGTTTGAACATGACGCACACTGTGTAGCTGCCCTTTTGTTTTCCGTTCAGCACATAGCCCCAGTCGGATATGTCGGCACGGGTGAACGTTACCTCCTGGCCATTTTCAAGGTCCGCGACGTAGTCCGGCTCACCAGCCAGTGTGCCCGTGAACCCTGCTTTGGTCACTTGAAATGGCGTCACCCAGATGTGCTCGGTGTTGTCTCCATCCGTAAATTTGACCTTGATTTTGAAGTCTTCTGCACCCCGTGGCGGATTGGCCCGAATCTTCAAAAAACTGTCGAGCGTGGTGCGGGCTTTGCCAATGGCTTCTTCCATCTCTGCATCTTCTGAAGAGATGGTGTATGCCTTGTCTTGGATCTTTGCGCCTTGCCCTTGGCTTTGTGCCTGTGTTTGCAAAGAGAAAGTAAGCAGAACGGAAACGGCGCTGATGGCCAGGAGAGAAAATTTCATAGGAACTCGCACGAGGCGGAATACGAAAACCGCGAATGTAGTGCCGAAAAGCGGCTTTGCTTCGCGCCGTACCGCAAGTGCCAGCCCCATTGGGCGAAAAAATCACGGTATACCGAACCTCTTCAATCGGCATACCCTCCCCTGCTCCTTCTGCTTATCCGGCGCAGGTGCAGCCACAGCCGCAGCCGTTCTGCGCCGTGGCGGGTTCCGCATCTAAGGCGGCCACTGCCGGGGCATGCGCCCGCAAGCCGAGTTTGTGCAGCAATTGCAGGTCGGCGTTGGCGTCGGGGTTGCCGGTGATAAGCAGCTTGTCACCGTAAAAAATCGAGTTTGCACCGGCCAGGAAGCACAGGGCTTGCACCGCCTCACCCAGCTGTTGGCGCCCGGCTGAGAGGCGCACGCGCGCCTTGGGCATGGTGATGCGGGCGACAGCAATCATGCGCACAAAGTCGAACGGGTCGATCGGTTCACTGTCGGCCAACGGCGTGCCTGGCACGCGCACCAGGTTGTTGATGGGCACCGAATCGGGGTAGGGGTTGAGGTTGGCCAACTGCGCAATCAGCCCGGCGCGGTGCACCGGCGTCTCGCCCATGCCCACGATGCCGCCGCAGCACACGCTGATACCGGCCGCTCGCACGTTCTGCAAGGTGTTCAGCCGGTCCTGGTACTGGCGGGTGCTCACCACATCTTGGTAGTACTCGGGTGCGGTGTCCAGGTTGTGGTTGTAGTAATCAAGTCCCGCCTGCTTGAGGGTCTCTGCCTGGTGCGATTCGAGCATGCCCAGCGTGGCGCAGGTCTGCAAGCCCAGCCCCTTGACGGCACCAATTAGCGCGGCCACTTTTTCGATGTCGCGGTCCTTGGGGGCACGCCATGCGGCGCCCATGCAAAAGCGCGTGGCGCCGGCATCTTTGGCGGCCTGGGCGGCCACCAGCACTTCGTCCACCTCAAGCAGCTTTTGTGCCGTCACGCCGGTGTCGAACTCAGCCGCCTGGGGGCAGTAGCCACAGTTCTCTGGGCAACCGCCTGTTTTGACGGACAGCAGCGTGGCCAGTTCGATATCGCCCGCAGGCCAGTGCTGGCGGTGCACCGTCTGGGCTTCGAACACCAGATCCAGAAGGGGCTTGTCGAGCAGCGCTTGCACCGCCTCTACCGCCCAGGGGCCCTGGATCGTCGGATTGGGGACGGGAAGATGCACCTGCACGGGTTGGGTGGTAGATGAGGTTTGCATAAGAATTTTTTGGGAAGGTAATGGCTTGACAGCGCTGCAGAAGTCGCAAATTACGCCAAGCATTTTTAGCACCAGCGTGCCAAATTCAGGCCATTCTGCCTGCTGAAAAAGTGCAAATTCAGACGATAAGGTAACAAATAATGCCAAACAAGAACGGCATGCATGGCGCCAACCCACAAGAAGATAGGTAAGCTTTGACGACAGATGAATGCAAAAACGGCGCCGTTGCCGCCGCCCACCGCTTCGTCGCCTAACCCGCGTTTATCGTGCGCCAAATCCCATGGGCATTG
>JBQMQB010000113.1:2575-7267 GCA_052172715.1 Giesbergeria sp.
AGCCATTCGACGGCGGTGGCCAGATCGTCGATCCACAGGCCAATGTGGTTGAGCGGCGTGGTGTGCACGGCGGGCTTTTTGTTGATGTCGAGTGGCTGCATGATGTCCACCTCCACCTTCCAGGCGCCCTGCCCCATGGCCAGAATGTCTTCGTCCACGTTCTCGCGCTCGCTCTGGAAAGTACCGGTTTGCGTCAGACCCAGCATGTCGACCCACAGGGTTTTCATGCGCTGCTTGTCGGTGCCGCCAATGGCGACTTGCTGGATGCCCAGCACCCGGAATGGACGTTGCTCGTTCGTGTTTGCCATGAAATTCTCCAATTGAAGAAGCAATGATTGCTCCTGTTTGTATAGCTTCTTGCGCCTACCCAATAAGCGTTAGAGGCCAAAAACACCAAAAAAGGGGCGCAATGCCCCTTGTTGCCAGGAAACGGCTGTTTATTGGAATTCCATGATCACTTGGTCCACGCTGAGCGACTCGCCTTTGCCCGCGACCAGCTTGCCGACCACGCCGTCTTGCGCGGCCAGCAGCACGTTTTCCATTTTCATGGCTTCGATGACGGCGAGTTTTTCGCCGGCCTGCACCTTCTGGCCTTCTTGCACCACCACATCGACCAGCAAGCCTGGCATGGGCGAGAGCAGGAACTTGGACAAATCTGGCGGCGCCTTGTAGGGCATGAGTGCATGCAAGCGCGCGCCCAGCGGCGAGAGCACCAGCGCTTCGATTTGCGTGCCGTTGTGCGCAATGCGCAGCGCCAACGGGTTCTTGCCCGCACCGCGCTCGACTTGGGCGGTAAAGCCCTGGCCGTTGCAACTGCCTTGCACGCGAACTTGGCCCAGGGTTGCCGTACTCTCAATTTTGTAGCTGTTGGCGCCCACCCGTACTGAGCTGGAGCCCGATTTTTCTTCAAAATCTGTCACAGCGACTTCGTGTTGCTGGTGCTTGCCCTCGGCGCCCAGCGTCACCACCACAAACTCTTCGCCCACCTTTACTTCGTGTCCAGCGAGTTGCCCGCTGATGCCGGACGCCCGTGCGCGGTAGCGCCGGTACATGTAAGCGGCCAGCGCCACCAAGAACAGCGGGTCGTTGTGCGGCACGTCTTCGGCCACAAAACCATGTGCGTAGTTCTCAGCAATAAAGCCGGTATTGAAGTCACCCGTGACGAACTTGGGGTGCGCCAGCAACGCCGACTGGAACGGAATATTGCTGCTGATGCCGCGAATGACGAAGCCGTTGAGCGCGGCGCGCATCTTGAGGATGGCGTCGTTGCGGTCGGTGCCGTGCACAATGAGTTTGGCGATCATCGAGTCGTAGAACATCGGAATCTCACCACCCTCGTACACACCCGTGTCCACCCGCACCCCGTATTTTTTGCTGGGGTCGGCCTGGAACATCGTCTCTTCGGGCGGGGAAAACCGCACCAGGCGGCCGGTGGAAGGCAAAAAACTGCGGAACGGGTCTTCGGCATTGATGCGGCATTCGATGGCCCAGCCGTCGCGTTTCACCTCGGCTTGCGTGAGCGGAAGCTTCTCGCCAGCCGCCACGCGAATCATCAGCTCCACCAGGTCCAGTCCGGTGATGCATTCCGTCACCGGGTGCTCCACCTGCAGGCGGGTGTTCATCTCCAAAAAGTAGAAGTCCTGGTCCTTGCCGACCACAAATTCGACCGTGCCGGCGCTCTGGTACTTCACCGCCTTGGCCAGTTGCACCGCCTGTTCGCCCATGGCTTTGCGGGTGGCATCTGAGATGAAGGGCGACGGCGCCTCTTCGATCACCTTCTGGTGGCGGCGCTGGATGGAGCATTCGCGCTCGTTCAGGTAGACCACGTTGCCGTGGCTGTCGCCGATGAGCTGAATCTCGATGTGACGCGGCTCTTGCACAAACTTCTCGATGAAGATGCGGTCGTCGCCAAAGCTATTACGGGCTTCGTTTTGGCAGGCGGTGAAGCCCTCAAACGCTTCCTTGTCGTTGTAGGCCACGCGCAGACCCTTGCCGCCCCCGCCGGCCGAGGCCTTGATCATGACGGGGTAGCCAATGCCTTTGGCAATCTCCACCGCCTGCTCTGGGCCGGCAATGGCGTCGTTGTAGCCGGGAATGGTGTTGACCTTGGCTTCCAAGGCCAGCTTTTTGGACGCAATCTTGTCGCCCATGGCGGCAATGGAAAACGCCTTGGGGCCGATGAAGGCAATGCCCTCTTCTTCGCAGCGCCGGGCAAAGGCTTCGTTCTCCGACAGGAAACCGTAGCCTGGGTGCACGGCCTGGGCGCCGGTCTGCTTGCAGGCTTCGATGATTTTTTCGGCCAGCAGATACGACTCGCGGGACGGCGCAGGCCCAAGGCGCACGGCTTCGTCGGCCAGTTTGACGTGGCGCGCTTCCTTGTCGGCATCGGAGTAGACGGCGACGGTTTTGATGCCCATTTTTTGGGCGGTCGCAATAACTCTGCACGCTATTTCGCCGCGGTTGGCGATCAGGATTTTTGTAAACATGGTTGATCTCCTAGTTTCTTGTTCTTCTTAGAGAGGAATGTTCCCGTGCTTGCGCCACGGATTTTCGAGTTTTTTGTCGCGCAGCATGACCAGGCTGCGGCAAATGCGTTTCCTCGTCTCGTGCGGCAGGATCACATCGTCGATAAAGCCGCGTGCACCGGCCACAAAGGGGTTGGCAAAGCGCTCTTTGTATTCGGCCTCACGCGCGGCCAGCTTTACCGGGTCGTTCTTGTCTTCGCGGAAGATGATTTCCACCGCGCCCTTAGCGCCCATCACGGCAATTTCGGCGTTGGGCCAGGCCAGGTTCACATCGCCGCGCAGGTGCTTGCTGCTCATCACGTCGTAGGCGCCGCCGTAGGCTTTGCGGGTGATGACGGTAATTTTGGGCACAGTGCATTCGGCATAGGCAAACAGCAGCTTGGCGCCGTGTTTGATGATGCCGCCGTATTCTTGGCTGGTGCCGGGCATGAAGCCGGGCACATCGACAAAGGTGACCACCGGGATGTTGAACGCATCACAAAAGCGCACAAAGCGCGCTGCCTTGATGCTGGACTTGATGTCCAGGCACCCGGCCAGCACCAAGGGCTGGTTGGCAACGATGCCCACGGTCTGACCTTCCATACGCGCCAGGCCAATAACGATGTTTTTTGCGTAGTCGGGCTGCAGTTCGAAGAAGTCGCCGTCGTCCACTACCTTGGCGATCAGCTCCTTCATGTCGTAGGGCTGGTTGGCGTTGGCGGGTACCAGCGTATCGAGCGACTTGTCGGCCCGGTCGGCCGGGTCGTTGCTAGGGCGCACGGGCGCTTTTTCGCGGTTGTTGAGCGGCAGGTAGTTGTACAGACGACGCAGCATCAGGATGGCTTCGACATCGTTCTCAAACGCCATGTCGGCCACGCCGCTCTTGGTGGTGTGGGTACTGGCACCGCCAAGCTCTTCGGCGGTCACGCTCTCGTGCGTCACGGTTTTGACCACTTCGGGGCCGGTGACGAACATGTAGCTGCTGTCCTTGACCATGAAGATGAAGTCGGTCATGGCGGGCGAATACACCGCCCCACCTGCGCAGGGGCCCATGATCATGCTGATCTGCGGCACCACGCCGCTGGCCATGACGTTGCGCTGGAACACGTCGGCATAGCCGCCCAGGCTGGCCACGCCCTCTTGAATGCGGGCGCCACCGGAGTCGTTCAGGCCGATCACCGGGGCGCCGACCTTCATGGCCTGGTCCATGACCTTGCAGATTTTCTCGGCATGGGTTTCAGACAATGCCCCGCCGAACACCGTGAAATCCTGGCTGAACACAAAGGCCAGGCGTCCGTTGATCAGGCCGTAGCCCGTGACGACGCCGTCGCCCGGAATCTTGTTGTCTTCCATACCGAAGTCGGTACAGCGGTGCTCGACGAACATGTCCCATTCTTCAAAGGTGCCATCGTCCATGAGCAGCTCGATGCGCTCGCGCGCTGTGAGCTTGCCCTTGGCGTGCTGCGCGTCGATGCGCTTTTGTCCACCGCCCAGGCGGGCCAGCGCGCGCTTCTTTTCCAATTGATCGAGGATGTCTTGCATGGTCGTCCTTTGAGTGAGCCTGTAGGGTTTGATTTGCTATTTATTCGATAGCTGATAGCGCTTGTCCTGATTGCGCTGAGAGCAGATTTCTTGCTGCAGTCGATGCAGCGATGCGCCCGGCCGCCACGTCCGCCTGCAGTTGCGGCAACAAGTGCCGCACCTGCGGGTGCTGACGAAACGAGTGTTTGAGCCCGGCGTCGATGCGCTCCCACATCCACGCCAGGGCCTGCTTTTCGCGCCGCGCGTCCAGGCGGCCATTGGCGGTTTGCAGCTCGCGGTATTGCGTGACGGCCGCCCAGAAACCGTCCACGCCCTGCCCCAGCAACGCGCTGATCTGCAGCACTTTGGGGTGCCACTGGGTGGCGTTGTGGTGGGCGTTGTCGGGGTTGCCGTGCTGGCTGAGGATGCGCAGGCTGGACGTAATTTGCGCGTCTGCCCGCATGGCAGCGTTGGGGTCGAGGTCGGCTTTGTTGATGGCCACCAGGTCGGCGATCTCCATCACGCCCTTCTTAATTGCTTGCAGGTCGTCGCCGGCGTTGGGCAGTTGCAGCAACACGAACATGTCGGTCATGCTGGAAACCGCTGTCTCGCTCTGGCCCACGCCCACGGTTTCGACGATGACCACGTCGTAGCCTGCCGCTTCGCA